>JAGWRL010000104.1 GCA_028876585.1 Pseudomonadota bacterium
CGATCTCGGGCCGCAGCCGGCCCGCGTCGGCCGAGCCCTCCCACAGGGTCGGCGCCTGCCCCGGCGCGGCGGCGCTGGCGGCCAGCGCCGGCGCGCACCAGCGCCGCGCCTCCTCGTCGAGCCACCACGACCCGGCCGCGTCGCTCATGTCGGTCGCCCTTTCGCCGGTCAGCGCGAGGCGCAGCCAATCCTTCGGCGCGAGCACGCAGGCGACGCGCGCGTGGATTTCCGGTTCGTGGCGTTGCAGCCACAGCATTTTGGCCGCCGGAAAGCTCGCCATCGCCTTGACGCCGACGACGCGTTCGAGCGCGCCATGGCGTTCATGCAGCTCGGCCGCCTCGGCGTGGGCGCGCCCGTCGTTGTGCAGGATGGCCGGACGCAGCGGCTGGTCGTCCGCCCCGAGCGCCACCAGCCCGTGCATCTGGCCGGAAAAGCCGATCGCGCCCGCGCGGGCGAAATCCTGCGGCGCGGCGGCGCGCAATTCGGCCAGCGCCGCGAACATGGCGTCGCTCCAGACCTCCGGCGCCTGCTCGGACCACAGCGGGCGCGGCCGATCGGGCGCGTAGGCGCGCGAGGCCGACGCCACCACCCGCTCGGCGCCGTCGACCAGCACCGCCTTCAGCGCGGACGTGCCGCAATCGACGCCAATATATCGCATCGGCGCAATGTGACGAAAAATGTCGCCGGCGCCAAGGCGCCTGCGCAACCGGCGCGCCGTTACGGGGCCGCCAACAGGCCCCGGCCCTCCAGTTCGCCCAGCGCCTGCGGGCGCTCGCACGAGTGCGCGACCGTCACCCGCCGTTCCTCGACCGCGGCTTCGAGAATGCCCGCCATCACCGCCAGCACGTGCAACGCAATGTCGCCATTGGCGCGGTGCGGCCGGCGGTCGACGATGGCGCGCGCCATGTCCGCCAATCCGAGGCCGCGAAAATTGGCGAAGCGCGGCGCGGCCGGCGTCCAGTTGACGGCGCTAAGCGCGCTGTCGCTCAGATCGATCGTCCGCCAATCCTCCTGTTTGCGCGCGAGCATGAGATCGCCGCCGAACCAGTTGGGGTCGGGCAGACGCAGCGAGGCCTGATGGCCGTGCAGTTCGATCGGCGGCACACTGTGCCGCCAGACGTCCCAGCTCGCCAGGAACGTCACCTGCGCGCCGCTGGCGAATTGCAGCAGCGCCTGCACCGAAGTCAGCGTCTCGACCTTGATCGTCTCGCCCGGCGCGACGGCGGTGGGGGAGGTGACGACGCGCTCGGTGAAGCCGATCTGCCCGACCGCCTGCACCGAGGCGACCGGCCCCAGCAGCGTGACCAACGCCGACAGATAATAGGGGCCCATGTCGAACACGGGGCCGGCGCCGTGGCGGAAGAAGAAGGCGGGATTGGGATGCCAATGCTCCATGCCGTAGGACATCACGGCCGCCAGGCCGGTCAGCGGCCGGCCGATCACGCCGGCGTCGATCAGCGCCCGCGCCGCCTGCACGCCGGCGCCGAGCACGGTGTCGGGCGCCGCGCCAACGCGCAGTTTGCGGGCGCGCGCGCTCGTCATGATCTTTTCGCCATCGGCGACGGTGATGGCGAGCGGCTTCTCCGAATAGACATGTTTGCCGGCCTCCAGCGCCGCCAGCGAAACCTCGACGTGAGCCTGCGGCGCCGTGAGATTGAGCACGATGTCGACGTCGTCGCTGGCGAGCAGGTCTTGCACGCCGCGCGCGGCGATCTGATAGCGTTCGGACTGGCGTTTGGCGGCGGCCGGATCGAGATCGGCGCAGGCGGTGAAGACGAAGCCGCGAAAGCGCGGCGCGAGCGTGAGATAGGCGTCGGAGATGTTGCCGCAGCCGATCAGGCCGACGCGCAGGGGCGAGGGGTTCGACATCATCGGCCTCCTGTTGCAAAGCCGTTCATCGCCGCCGCGCTTTGCCGGGCGAAGCGGTCGAAATCGCTGGGGTTGTCGTGCTCGGCGACCATCGCCTGCGCGCCGGCGGCGACGCACTGCGACCATAGTTCGCGCCACGGCATGGTTCCACTCCCGACGTCGGCCCAACCGTCCTCCTCGACATTGGCGCCCGCCGGCGCGATGTCCTTGACGTGGACCAGCGGGATGCGGCCGCGAAAACGCTCGATCCATCGCTTCGGATCGGCGCCGCCGCGCACCACCCAGGCGAGATCGGCCTCCCATAGCAGATCGTCGCCGAGCAGATGCTCGATCGGCAGCGAGCCGTCCGGCAAAGCGTGAAACTCGAAGTCGTGGTTGTGCCAGGCGAAGCGCAGGCCGGCGCCAGCGAGCCGCGCCTTGAGAACGCGCAAGCGCGCGCCGAGCGCCTGCCAACCCTCGACGCTCGTCGGCCGCTCCGCCGGCGCCAGATAGGGCGCGACGACGATCGCCATGCCGAGCCGTCGCGCGGCGGCGATGGCGCGTTCGCTCTCGTCCTCCAGCATCGCCAGGCTGAAATGCCCGCTCAACGCGGTCAGCTTATGCGCATCAAACAAGCGCTTCGTCGCCTCGACGTCGTCGTAGAACGGCGCAAAAGTCTCGACGACGCGGAAACCGTGGCGCGTGACGGTTTCGAGCTGCGACTCGAGGGGGGGAAACTTGCGGCCGCTGTAAAGTTGAATGGCGAGATCAGGTTTCATAGGGCGCTCCGGCGCGGGCTGTCGTCGATCCATGTGTGCGTCAGCGTGAAGCGCGCGCGCGACGCGATGTCGGCGCTGGAGAAGCCCGCGAGCACGGTGAAGCCGCCGGCCTCCGCCATCCAGGCTTTGGCGGCGACGTCGAAAAACGCCAGCGCCCGCATGTCGATATTGACGCTGGCGCGGCGCGTTTCGCCGGGCGCGAGGCGCAGCCTGACGAAGCCGGCGAGCTCCTTGATTGGCCGGGCGACGCTCGCGACTTCATCGGCGAGATAGAACTGCACCACGGTCGAGCCGGCGCGCTCGCCGACGTTGGTGATGTTGATGGAAGCCGTCAATGTCCCGCCCGGCGCGAGGCTGTCGGCGCTGAGCGTGAGCGCGCCGGCCTCAAAGCGCGTGTAGGAGAGGCCGTAGCCGAACGGGAACAGCGGCGCGATCTTCTTCTTCTCATAATAGCGGTAGCCGATGAACACGCCTTCGCCATAGCGGACATGGCCGCGCTCGCCGGGATAGTTGATGAAGGTCGGATCGTCCTCCAACCGCAGCGGCCATGTCTGCGGCAACCGGCCGCCGGGCTCGGCCTTGCCGAGCAGCACGTCGGCGATGCAATTGCCCGCCTCCTGTCCGGGATACCAGGCTTGCAGCACGGCGGCGACCTCGGCCAACCACGGCATCGTGACCGGGCTGCCGCTTTGCAGCACGACGATCGTGTTGCGATTGACGGCGGCGACGCGCGCGACGAGTTCGTTCTGGCGATGCGGCAGATCGATGTCGGGGCGATCCATGCCCTCGCCATCCCATTCGCCCGTCAACCCGACAAACAACAACGCCGCATCGGCCGTTTTCGCGATGGCGACGGCGCGCGCGATCGCCGCGTCGTCGAGAACGAGGCTCATGCCGAGCCGCAGCACGGTGACGCCGAGCCCCGGCATCGCGGGCAGAGCGGCGTATTCGACGACGATCTCGTAGGCGCGCCCCGCCTGCAACGCGCGCACGCCGCGCGCCTCGTCGCAGGCGCTGTTGAAATATTCCTTGCCCGGCTTGAACGCCCAGGCGTCAATCACCACTTCGCCGTCGATCAACAAGCGCGCCGACCCCGAGGCGACGAGGCCGAACTCATAATCGCCGCTCGCCGGCGCGACGAAGGTCGAGCGCATGCGCGCGGAGAAATCGGTCGGCGCGAAGCCAGGCGTCGCCAACCCGAAGAACATGAATATGCCTTCGCCGCCGCGCGCGCTGTGAACCGGCGCGCCCTCGAAGGCGCGGCCGTGGAAATATTCGATCTCGACCTCGCCCTCGTAGAGCGCGTCCAACCGATGATTGACGGCGCCGAGTTCGTAAGGCAGCGACACCGTATCGGGCAATGCGGCGCGCAACGCCTCCAGCGGCGCGACGCGATAATGCGGGTTGAGTTGGGCGCTGCCGCCGCCCATGATCTGCGCCGTGCGCGCGTTCGGCCCGATCACCGCCAGCGTCGCGCCGGGTTTGGGCGCGAGCGGGAGCGCGCCGTCGTTCTTCAGCAACACCACGCCCTCGGCGCCGGCGCGGCGAATGAGGGCGCGAACCTCGGGGCGATCGTCGGCGCGCTCCGGCGCGATGGTCGGGTTCGCGAACGCGCCGACCCGATCAATCAGCCGCAGCATCCGCAGCGCCGCTTCGCGCAGTGCGGCGGGGTCGACCCGGCCGTCGCGACAGGCCGCCAGCAGCTTGTCGCCACGATGTCGCGGCGGGCCGGGCATTTCCAGATCGAGCCCGCCGGCGAGCGCCTCCACCGTCGATTGCGTGCCGAACCAATCGGACATGGCGACGCCGTCAAAACCCCATTCGCGCTTGAGCACGCCATTCACCAGCTCGGCGCGCTCGCTGACATAGGTTCCCTCAAGCCGGTTGTACGAGGTCATCAGCGCCCAGGTTCCCGCCCGCTTCACGGCGGCCTCGAACGGCGGCATGTAGATCTCGCGCAACGCGCGCTCGTCGATGTCGGAGCTGATGGTGTGGCGCTCGTATTCCGACTCGTTGCCGATAAAATGTTTGACCGTCGCGGCGACGCCTTGGCGCTGCAACCCCTCGATATAGGCGACGGCGAGTTCGCTGGTCAGGCGCGGGTCTTCCGAGTAGCATTCGAAATTGCGGCCGTTGCGCGTCGAGCGATGCATATTGACGGTCGGCGCCAGCAGCACCCGCGCGCCTTTCGATTTCGCCTCCGCCGCCAGCGCGGCGGCGATCTCGCCGACGAGTTCGACGTTCCAACTCGACGACAATGAAATCGCGACGGGAAACGCGGCCGCGCTGACGCCGCCGACGAAGGCGCCGCCGCCGCGCGCGCCGTTCGGCCCATCGCTGACCTTGATTGAGGGAATCCCCAGCCGCGCGATCGCGGCCGTCGTCCACGAATCCTTGCCGGCGAGCAGCGCGACTTTCTCCTCGACCGTCATCTCGTCGACGAGAGCGTTGAGGCGTTGTTCGGACAAATCGATCTCCTGCCGAGATGAGGGCTTCAGAGCCGCACGCCCGAGGCCGTATCAAACAGCGAGGCGCGCGCGACGTCGAAAAAGAACTGGAGATCGTCGCCGACCTTCACCGTCGTGTCGCCCGCCACCTTGAGCGTCGCCGGCCGGCCGGCGAACGTCGACCACAGCACCGCCTCGCCGCCCATCGGCTCAACGATCGTCACCTTGCCTGATTGGGCGCAACCGTGCGGCGGCGCCGCGCCGAGGCCGAAGTGCTCGGGGCGGACGCCGAGCGTCGCGTCGCCCGCCTTGGGCGCGGCGGCGAAGGGATAGCGCGTCAGATCGACGCTGAGGCCGGGCGCCTCGAACGTCCAGGCGCCGTCGCGTTGCCTCAGCGCGCCCTCGACCACGTTCATCGCCGGCGAGCCGATGAAGCCGGCGACGAACAGATTGGCGGGACGATGATAGATCTCGTGCGGCGTGGCGAATTGCTGGATCACGCCGCTCTTCATCACCGCGATCCGGTCGGCCAGCGTGAGGGCCTCGACCTGATCGTGGGTGACATAGATCATCGTGTTGCCGATCTCCTGATGCAGCTTCTTGATCTCGACCCTGAGTTCGTTGCGCAGCTTGGCGTCGAGATTGGAGAGCGGCTCGTCGAACAGGAACACGTCGACCTCGCGCACCAGGGCGCGACCAATCGCGACGCGCTGGCGCTGTCCGCCGGAGAGTTCGGCGGGCTTGCGTTGCAGCAGCGGTTCGAGTTGCAACAACTTCGACGCCTTGGCGACGCGCCGGGCGATCTCGTCCTTCGGCGTCTTGGCGATGCGCAGGCCGAAGGAGAGGTTCATCTCGACGCTCATGCGCGGATAGAGCGAATAGGATTGAAACACCATGCCGATGCCGCGATCCTTCGGCTCGGTCCAGGTGACATTGCGGCCGTCGATCCAGATCTGACCGGCCTTGACGTCGAGCAATCCGGCGATGGCGTTCAGCAAAGTCGATTTGCCGCAGCCCGACGGCCCCAGCAGCACGATGAACTCGCCCTGGGCGATGTCGATCGCGAGATTGTGGAAGATGTCGACCGCGCCGAAACCGACGGCGAGATCGCGAACAGAGACGGCGCCCATGATCTAACCCTTCACCGCGCCGGCGGCGATGCCGCGCACGAACCAACGCCCGGACACGAAATAGACCATGAGCGGCACCGCCGCCGTCAGGATCGTGGCCGCCATGTCGACGTTATAGGCGGCCTCGCCCTGCGTCGAATTGACGATATTGTTGAGCAGCACCGTCATCGGCCGGTTGGCGCGCCCGGCGAAGGTCAGGCCGAGGATGAAGTCGTTCCAGATGCCGGTGACTTGCAGAATGGTGGCGACGATGATGATCGGCGTCGACATCGGCAAGATGACATGGCGCAAGATGGCGACGAAGCCGGCGCCGTCGACGCGCGCCGCGTTGAACAGCTCGATCGGCAACGAACTATAGTAGTTGCGGAACAGCAGCGTCATCAACGGCAGACCAAACACCACATGCACGACGACGATGCCGGTCAGCGAATCATAAAGCCCGACGGTGGAGAACATGCGCACCAGCGGATAGAGAAACACCTGGTAGGGGATGAACGCGCCCACCAGCATGATGGCGAACAACAGATTGGCGCCGCGCACGCGATAGAACGTCATGGCGTAGCCGGTCAGCGCGCCGAGCGCGATCGAGGCGATCACCGAGGGGATCAGGATGCGGATCGAGTTCCAGAACCCGACCTGAATGCCGTTGCAGGCAAGGCCCGTGCAGGCGCTCGACCACGCCTTGAACCAGGGCGCGATGGTGAACTCGGACGGCCAGGCGAGGATATGCCCTTGCCGAATCTCGGCCATCGTCTTGAACGACGTCATCACCATGACCCAGAGCGGCGCGAGGAAACAAAACGCCGCGACGCCGAGAAAGGCGTAAACGCCGAGCCGGGCGAGATCGAAGCGGCGCGGCTTCGGCCCTTGCGGGATGGTCAGGCTCATCGGCGCCCCCGGCTCGGCCGCAGGTGTTGCGTGTAGATCCAGGGCGACAGAATGGCGATCACGGTGACCAGCAATACGGTCGCCGCGGCGCTGCCGAGACCAACGTTGGAGCGCTCGAAGAAATTGTCCATGATGAATTTCGCCGGCACTTCCGACGACAGCCCCGGCCCGCCTTTGGTCATGGCGACGACGAGGTCGTAGAGCTTGGCGACGCCGACCGCCAGCAGCACGGCGGCGGTCGCCAGCATCGGCGTGATCATCGGCAGGATGATCGAGACGTAGACGCGCCACGGCGGAATCGCGTCGATGCGCGTCGCCTTCCACAGTTCCGCGTCGATGCCGCGCAGCCCCGCCAGCAATATCGCCATCACCAGGCCGGAGGCCTGCCAGATCGCGGCGATGACCAGCGTGTACATCACCTTGTCCTGATCGACGATCCAATCAAAGGTGAAATTGGGAAAGCCGAATTCGCGCACCGCCTTCTGCAACCCGAGTTGCGGATTGAGAAACCATTGCCACGCCAGCCCCGTGACGATGAACGACATCGCGTAGGGATAAAGAAAGATCGTGCGAAACACGCCCTCGCCGCGCACGCGCTGATCGATGAACACGGCGAGCAGAAATCCGATGACGAGGCAGCCGAGGATGAACAACACGCCGAACACGAGAATGTGCCAGGTCGAAAGCACGAAGCGTTCGGTGTTGAACAGGCGCCGATATTGATCGAAGCCGTCATTGTCGAACACCGGCAGCATCTTCGAGCTGGTGAACGAAAGCCGCACCGTCCACACCATCGCGCCGAGATAGACGAACACGACGACCAGCGTCGCCGGCAGCAGGGCGAGCATCGCCGGAATTCGCGAACGCCAGCGCGCCGGCGGGCGCGCTGTAACTGTTGCATCGTTGGACATGGACCCCCGCCGAAGCCGTGTGATCGTTGCGCGCGAAGCCTGGCCTCAGCCCGCCGCCTTCACCGCCGCCGCGAATTTGGCGACGAATTCATCAACCTTCTCCGACGGCGTATTGAGGAACTGCGTGATCACGTCGTTGAGCGCGCCATTTTCGTCGGGGGAGATCAGATAGCTCGTGCTCGGCAATTGCTTGGCCGGGTCCTTCAACGCCGCCATGCCCTGTTGCGCGCACATGTCCATGCCCTCGCCGGTCGAATCGGTGCGCACCGGCACCGAACCTTTCTTGATGTTGAACGCGATCTGCACCGCGGGATCGAACATCAGATTGGCGAGCTTCTGCTGCGCCGCCTGACCGTTGGCGTCCTTCAGCAGCGGGAACACGAACACGTCGCCGCCCATGACATAGCCGCCGGCGCCCGGCACCACGCAACCATATTCCTTGCCCGGCGTCATGCCGGCGCTGAGGAATTCGCCCTTGGCCCAATCGCCCATCACTTGCATGCCGGCCTTGCCGGTGATGACCATGGAGGTGGCGTCGTTCCAGTTGCGGCCGGGCATGCCGGGATCCATGAGATCGCGCAATTGCGCATAGACCTCGGCGACATGTTTGAACTTGGGATCGGCGATCGCCTTCTGCGCATCCTTGCCGTAGACGGACATATAGAGGTCAGAGCCGCCTTCGCCCGCGAGCACCGCGTCAAACAAGATATGATCCTGCCAGGATTGGCCGCCGTGCGCGAGCGCGATATAGCCCTTGGCTTTCAGCTTCGGCCCGGCGGCGATGATGTCGCTCCAGGTCTTCGGCGCCGCGACGCCGGAGTCGGCGAGCACTTTGGTGTTGTACCAGAGCCAGTTCTGCCCATGAATGTTGACCGGCAAGGCGTAGAAATGCCCGTCGCGCATCGAGGCTTCGACGATCGCCTTCGGCAGCACGTCCTTCCAGTGGCCGGCGTTCGCCTCGGCGTCGAGATTGGCGAGCAGGCCGTTCTTGACCAGTTCGTCAAGTTGTTTGCCGGTGTTGAACTGCATCATGGTCGGAGGATTGCCGCCGACGATGCGGTTGATGCCGGCCGTGCGCGCGGCCTCGCCGCCGGCGATCGCGGAATCCACCCATTGCCCGCCCGCCTTGTTATAGGCGTCGGCGAACACTTTGACCGCCGCGGACTCGCCGCCCGAAGTCCACCAGTGGATGACTTCGGCCTTGAGCGGCTCGGCCGCGAAGGCCGGCGCCGTCGTCAGTGCGGCGGCTATTGCCAGCCCCGCGACACGCAGAGAAATGCGCATTCCGTCTCCTCCCATTTCCCCCGACGTTTCGCCTTGGGGTCCTCATGCAGCGCCCTCTACTATCAAACGATGAAATCGATTACAAGACACCGCCAACGCAAGAGCCCGAACGACCCATGCCCCGGAAAACGAACGCCCCGCCCCGCGTCGTCCGCATTCGCGACGTCGCCGAAGCCGCGGCCGTATCCACCGCGACCGTCAGCCGCGCCCTGGCGAGCCCCGAGCGCGTCGGCGAGGAGACGCGGCGGCGCGTGTTCGCCGCCGTCGCCGCGCTCAACTACACGCCCAACGAGGCCGCGCGCGCCTTGCGCGCCGGCGCGACGCGCATGGTGCTGGTGGAGGTTCCCCATCTCTACAGCGGCGCGTTCTTCGCCGCGGTGGTGAATGGCGTCGACGCGGTGTTGGCCGCCGCCGGCTATACGATGCTCATGGGCAGCTTCGACGGCAACGAGGACCGCGCGCGCCGGTTGATGGATCTCGTCTACGCGCGCCAGTTCGACGGCGTGATCTCGCTGCCCGGCCGGACGCACACGGTCGATCGCCGCTCCATCCTCGATTCCGGCGCGCCGCTGGTCAGCATTTGCGCGGTGCTGCCGGGACGCCGCAGTCCGCCGGCGGTGATCCTCGACGACGAGGAATGCGCGATCGCGCAGACGCGCCATCTGTTCGATCTCGGGCATCGCCGGTTGTTGCATGTGGCGGGGCTGGCGGGTCACTATAACGCGGTCATCCGCCATCGCGGGTTTCTCAAGGCGTTCGAGGCCGCTGGCGCCCCGGCGCGCGACGCGCTCTATTTTCAAGGCGCCTACACCTTGCAGAGCGGCGCCGAAGCGGGACGCTATTTCCTCGCCATCGATCCTGCGCGGCGTCCAACCGGCGTCGTCTGCGCCAGCGACGAAATGGCGATCGGCTTCATCAAGACCGTGACGGCGGCGGGCGTCAGGACGCCGCGGGATGTGTCCGTGGTCGGCTTCGACGGCATCGCCTTCGCCGATTATTGCGAACCGTCGCTGACCACGATCCGGCAGCCCTGCCACGAACTCGGCGGCGCCGGCGCCCGAACGCTGCTCGCCCTGCTCGGCGGCGCCAGCCGCGCGCCCGCCAAGCCGATCGTGCTGCGCGGCGAACTCATCGTGCGCGACAGC
>JAGWRL010000105.1 GCA_028876585.1 Pseudomonadota bacterium
CGCCTGCGCGCCCGCCTCCGCGGCGGCGCGGATCGCGGCGAATTCGGCGCCCTGCCCGGCCGCGCGCGCCGCCGGCCCCCAGGCGTCGACCATGGTGCGCTCGCCCTCGACCGCCTTGCCGCGCGCGGCGATCCCCTCCGCCATCGCGACGATCAACTGGCGCGTTTCGCTCAGCGGCATCGCCGCGCGCGGCCCGGCGGCCTTGGCGGCGCGCATCAGCGCGGTGGCGTAGAGCGGGCCGGACGAGGCGCCGACGGCGTTGAGCAACGCCTTGGCCGCGCCATTGCCGACATCGGCCAGCGTCGCGGAGGGATCGAGCGCGGCGGCGGCCTTGGCGGCGGCGGCGAAGCCGTCGGCCATGGCGAGGCCGTGATCGCCATCGCCGACCGCGCCGTCGAGCCGGCACAATTCGTCGCGCTGCCCGGCCAGCATGTCGGCGAGGCGGCGCAGGCTGTCGACGAAATCGGCGCTGGTGAATTGGCTCATCGCGCCGCGACCTGAAACATCGCGCAATCGCAGGGGTGCTCCAGCAGCGTTTGCAATTCGTCGTCGAGATGCATCAGCGTGATCGAGGCGCCGGCCATTTCCAGCGAGGTGCAATAGGGGCCGACCAGCGCCGAATGCAGCTTCAGCCCCGCCTGCGCGACGCGCTGGGCGACGCGGCGGTGCATGATGTAAAGCTCCATCAGCGGCGTCGAGCCGAGCGAATTGACCAGCACGGCGACGCGGTCGCCCGGCTTGGGCTCCATCTCGAACAGGATCGCGTCCATGATCTCGTCGACCACGGCGTCGGCCGGGCGCAATGTCTCGCGCCGCATCCCCGGTTCGCCGTGGATGCCCATGCCGATCTCCATCTCGCCGGGCAGAATCTCGAAATTCGGCCGCCGCGTCTGCGGCAGCGAACAGGGCGAAAGCGCGACGCCGAGCGTATAGGTGCGGGCGTTGGCGTGGCGGGCGACGCGCTCGACTTCGGCCAGCGGCGCCATCCGGTCCGCCGCCGCGCCGGCCGCCTTGAAAATGAACACATTGCCGGCGACGCCGCGCCGCTTGTCGCGCTCGGCGCGCGGCGCGGAGGCGATGTCGTCAGTGGTCAGCACCGTGCGCGCCTCGACGCCATCCATCGCCAGCATCTCGCTCGCCATGTCAAAATTCATCACGTCGCCGGCGTAATTGCCATACATGAACAGCACCCCGGCGCCGCCGCTGGCGGCCTTGGCGGCGTCGATGGCGGGCTGCGGCGGCGGCGAAGCGAACACATTGCCGATCGCGGCGGCGTCAGCGAGGCCCCGGCCGACGAAGCCGAGAAAGGTCGGCTCATGGCCGGAGCCGCCGCCGATGACCAGCGCGACTTTTCCCGCGCGGGGGCCGTGGCGGGCGACGACGGCGCGCGGGCTGCCTTCGGGGCGGAACAGCTTGTCGCCATGCGCGGCGATCACGCCCTCCAGCATCTCGTCGACGACGTCGGCGCCGGCGTTGATGAGTTTTTGCGTGAGATGGTCGCTCATCCGGTTCCCGGTCCCGCTTCGCTGCGGCGAGGGGTTTCACGGATGGCGGCGCGGCGTCAAGAGCCGGGCGGCTATTGCGTCGACGCGTCGAGCCTGCGGGCGAATTCGCAGGCCTCGAAGTCGGGCGCGATCGCGCAGGTTTTGCGCACCATGGCTTTCGCCTGCGACGCGTCGGCGGCGACGCCTTCGCCGTTCATCAGCGCCTGCCCCAGCATCGCGCAGCCCCACGCGTCCTCATGGGCGCAGGCGTAGCGGAACGAGCGGTACTCGCAGTTCGCCGCCGGTTCGGCGGCGGAATCGAGCGGATCGGCGTCGTCGAGATTGCGCAGCGCCGACGCGCGATTGGTGCAGCCGCTCGCCTCGCCCAGTTCGCAGGCGGCGGTATAGACCGATTTCCAGTAATGCGTCGGCAAGGCGGGCCGCTCGGCCTCGAGCGTCTGCGCCAGGCTCAGGCAGGCGTCGCCGTCGCGCGCCGCGCAACGTTCATGGCAGGCGACCGGATCGCGCTCGCAGTCCGGCGTCGCCGCCGCCGCGACGGCGGTCTTGCGCGCCGCCCGCCTGCCCGCGACGTCGGCCGGACAGACGGCGAACAGGCTGGCGAGCCGATCGTCGATCCGCAGGCGCCAGATCATCTCCTCGCGCCAGGGCGATTTGGCCGCCGTCCCGCCGGCGTCCGCGACGGTGGAAAGCAGAAACGAGGCCAACCCGAAAACAAGAGCCCGTCGGAGCATGACCTTCTCCCGTCACCGTCCTCACGCTCGCAGGATTTACGGTCTGGCGCGGCATGTGGAGGCGCCGCGCCGATGTTGTGCTACCATGTGATTATGGAGTTTCCCGCGCTCGATCTCGCCCGATTCGAGGCCGCCTCGCCCGCGGGGCGGCGCGCCATCGGGGCCGAGGTCGATTCCATCTGCCGCGCGACCGGCTTCCTCAACCTCACCGGCCATGGCGTGCCGGAGCCGACCATCGCGACGCTGTGGCGCGCGGCGGAGGCGTTTTTCGCTTTGCCGATGCCGCACAAGCTCGCCGCCAAGGCGCCGGTGCCCGGCTATCCCTACGGCTATCTGCCGCCGCTCGCCGAATCGCTGGCGCGCTCGCAGGGCGTCAACGCGCCGCCCGACCTGAAAGAGAGTTTCAACGGCGGCCCCGAAGCCGCGCCGTCCGACCTCGACGACGCCGAAGCGCTCGCCTTCTGCTACGCGCCGACGATCTGGCCGGAGGCGCCGGCCGGCTTTCGCGCCGCGTGGAGCGATTATTATCGCGCGATGGAGAGCCTCGCGGCGCGGGTGATGCGCGTGTTCGCGACGGCGCTCGACCTGCCCGAGGCGTTTTTCGCGCCGTTCATCGACTCAGCCGTCAGCGCGCTGCGGGCGCTCAACTATCCCGCTTTGCAGCGCCCGCCCGAGGCGGGCCAAATCCGCGCCGGCGCGCATACGGACTATGGCTCGCTGACGATCCTGCTGCCGCAGGCGGGCTCGCGCGGGCTGGAGATTTTCTCGCCCGAGGGCCGCTGGGTCGAAATCCCGCCCGCGCCTGGCGCTTTCGTCATCAACATCGGCGATCTGATGGCGCGCTGGACCAACGACCGCTGGGTGTCGACGCTGCATCGCGTGGTGGTTCCGCCGAACGGCGGGGCGGAGCGGCGGCAGTCGTTCGCCTTCTTCCATCAGCCGAACTGGGACGCCGTGATCACGCCGCTGCCCGGCGAAGCGCCGAAATACGCGCCGGTGCGCTCCGGCCCCTACCTGATGGCGAAATTCAAATCGACGACGATGTGAGGCCCCCATGCGCTACCAGATCAACGGCAACATCATGCAGACGGTGGCGATTGATCTGGCGCCCGGCGAGACGGTCTACAGCCAGACCAACACAATGTGCTGGATGAACGACGCCATCGCGATGGACACCCACACCGGCGGCGGCTTTCTCGCCGGGCTGAAGCGCTCGTTCGGCGGCGGCTCGTTCTTCGTCACCGATTTCACCGCGCGCGGGGCCGGCCATGTCGCCTTCGCGCCGCGCTTTCCCGGCACCATCGTGCCGGCTTTGCTGCAACCGGGCCAATCGCTGATCTGCCGCAAGGAGACGTTCCTGGTGGCGGAAAAGTCGGTCACGCTCGAACTCGCCTGGCAGAAGCGGATCGGGGCCGGCTTCTTCGGCGGCGACGGTTTTATCCTGCAAAAGGTGACCGGGCCGGGCGTGGTGTGGCTCGACCTCTCCGGCGAGCTGATCGAGCGCGATCTCGCGCCCGGCGAGCGGCTGCTGGTGCACGCCGGCCATGTCGGCGTGTTCGAGCCGAGCGTGTCGTTCGACATCCAGCGTGTGCAGGGTTTCAAGAACATGCTGTTCGGCGGCGAGGGGCTGTTTCTGGCCAGCCTGACCGGCCCCGGCCATATCTGGCTGCAAAGCATGCCGATCCTCAACCTCGCCGAGGAGATCGCGCGTTATCTCCCGGGCGCGGGCGACACCGGCTCCAACTCCACGGCGGGCGGCGTCGCGGCGGCCTCCGCGATCGGCGTCGCGGGCGGCATTCTGGGCGGGCTGTTCGGGGGCGGCGGGCGCGGCGACGACGCGTGAGACCGGCCTCCTTGCTTGAAGTCTCGCGCGCGGCATGGGAAACAGCGTGGCCATGCGCGTCACACTGATCGACAATTACGACAGCTTCACCTTCAATCTCGTCCACTATCTGGGCGAACTGGGCGCCGACGTCCGCGTGTGGCGCAACGACGCCCGCTCGGTCGAGGCGACGCTGGCCGACGAGGCCGACGCCATCGTGCTGTCGCCCGGCCCCTGCACGCCCAATGAAGCCGGCATCTGCCTCGATCTGGTGCGCGCGGCGGCGGAGACGACGCCGATTCTCGGCGTGTGCCTGGGCCATCAGACGATCGGGCAGGTGTTCGGCGGCCATGTGATTCGCGCGCCTTTGCCGATGCACGGCAAGGTCTCGACCGTCACCCATAACGGCAAAAAACTGTTCCGCGGCGTCAACGGGCCGTTTCAGGCGACGCGCTACCACAGCCTCGTGGTCGAGCGGGCCACCGCGCCGGACGAACTGGAAGTGACGGCGGAGGCGGACGGGTTGATCATGGCGATGTCGCATCGCCGGCTCAACGTGCATGGGGTGCAATTCCACCCCGAGAGCATCGCCAGCGAGCACGGCAAGACGATTCTCGCCAATTTCCTCGAACTGGCGCAGCCGCGCCCGCGCGCGAGCTGACATGGAAGCTTTCAAGCCGCTTATCGCCAAGGTCGCCGCCGGCGCCGAACTGTCGCGCGCCGAGGCGTTCGATGCGTTCGAGGCGATGCTGTCGGGCGATGTGACGCCGGCGCAGATCGGCGGCTTCCTGATGGCGCTCAGGGTGCGCGGCGAGGGCGTCGAGGAGATCACCGGCGCGGTGGCGGCGATGCGGGCGCGGATGCTGCGGGTCCGCGCGCCGGAGGGCGCGATCGACATCGTCGGCACCGGGGGCGACGGCTCCGGCTCGTACAATGTCTCGACGCTGGCCGCGATCATCGTCGCCGCCTGCGGCGTGCCGGTCGCCAAGCACGGCAATCGCGCCGCCTCGTCGAAATCGGGCTCCTCGGACGCGCTGGCGGCGCTCGGCGTCAAGATCGGCATCGCGCCGGAAGCGGTCGAGCGCTGCATCGCCAAGGCCGGCGTCGGCTTCATGATGGCGCCGGCGCATCACGCGGCGATGCGCCACGTCGGCGCGGCGCGGGTCGAACTGGGCACGCGCACGATTTTCAACCTGCTCGGGCCGTTGTCGAACCCGGCCGGGGTCAAAAGGCAGTTGCTCGGCGTGTTTTCGGCGGCCTGGCTGGAGCCGCTGGCGCAGGTGTTGCGCAATCTCGGTTCGCAGCGCGTCTGGCTGGTCCACGGCGGCGACGGGCTCGACGAGATCACCACCACGGCGGCGACCGAGGTCGTCGAACTCGACGGCGACCAGATCCGCGGCTTCACCATCAAGCCCGAGGATGTCGGGCTGCGCCGCGCCGCGCCGGCGGAGCTGAAGGGCGGCGATCCCGCCCATAACGCCGCCGCCTTGGCCGCAGTGCTGGCGGGGGCGCGCAATCCCTATCGCGACATCGCCGTGTTCAACGCCGGCGCGGCGCTGGTGGTGGCGCAAGCCGTCGCCGATCTGCCGGCCGGGGTGGCGCGGGCGCAGCGGGCGCTGGACGAGGGCGCGGCGGCGGCGACGCTTGCCCGCCTCGTCGAAGTCTCGAACGCATGAGGGGCCGGCGATGAGCGACATTCTCAGCCAGATCGGCGCCTACAAGCGGCGCGAAATTCAGGAAGCCAAGGTGCGCGTGCCGCGCGCGACGCTGGAGCGCGAGATTCGCGAGCAATCGCCGCCGCGCGGCTTCATCAAGGCGCTGGAGCGGGCGCGCGAGGAAGGCCGGTTCGGGCTGATCGCCGAGATCAAGAAGGCGAGCCCGTCGAAGGGGCTGATCCGCGAGCATTTCGAGCCGAAGTCGCTGGCGAAGGCCTATCAGCACGGCGGCGCCTCGTGCCTGTCGGTGCTGACCGACGGCCCCTCGTTCCGCGGCTCGCCCGATCATCTCAAGGCGGCGCGGGCGGCGACGCCGCTGCCGATCATCCGCAAGGATTTCCTCTACGACGCCTATCAGGTGCTCGAAGCGCGCGCCTGGGGCGCCGATTGCATCCTCGTCATCATGGCCGCGGTCGACGACGACACCGCGCGCACGCTCAACAAGACCGCGCACGATCTCGGCCTCGACGTGCTGATCGAGGTCCATAACGAAAGCGAGTTGGAGCGCGCGCTGACGCTGGAGGGCCGGCTGATCGGCATCAACAACCGCGACCTGAAGACGTTCGAGACCTCGCTCGAAGTGTGCGAACGGCTGGCGCCGCTCGTGCCGGAGGACCGGGTGCTGGTCGGCGAGAGCGGGATTCTCGCCCACGCCGATTGCCGCCGCCTCGCCGAAGCGGGGATCGAATGCTTCCTCGTCGGCGAAGCTTTGATGCGCCAGCACGACGTCGCCAGGGCGACGCGCGCGTTGCTGACCGGCGTCGAGGACTGACCGCGTTTACTTCTCGCCGCTCGGCGGCAGCGGGAACAGCACCGAATGCGGCGTGGCGTAGTAATGCGCCGGCTTGGTCGCGACATCGGGCCAATGCGGATGCTGCTCGTGCGCGGGATCGCGCTCCACCGCGCGGCGGTAGAAACGCCATGTCGCATGGCCGAGCACCGGCATCACCACCGCCAGGCCGATGAACAACGGCAGCGTCCCCAGGATCAGCAGGCCGGCGACGATCACGCCCCAGGTCGCCACGACGAGCGGGTTTTTCCAGCACACCCGCAACGACGTCGCCACCGCCGGCACCAAGCCGATGTCGCGGTCGAGCATCAGCGGGAACGAGACGACGCTGACGCACAGCACGAGCGCCGCAAACACAAACCCGACGCCGCCGCCGAGCGCGATCAACCGCAAGCCGCGATCGGTCGAAACCACGTCGCTGAGGAAGGCGTGCGCTGAACTCGGGGCCGCCGGGCCGTACAGCGAGACATAAAGCGCCTGCGCCGAGGCGATCCAGGCGGCGAAAATCGCCACCAGCGCCAGACCGAGGATCGCCAGCGACGGCATCGCCGGCGAATTGGCGACGATGAAGGAATCGGCGAGTTTCACGTCCATTCCCAGTTCGCGCCGGCGGCTCAGTTCATAGAGCCCGACCGCCAGAAACGGCCCGACCAGCGCAAAGCCCGCCGCGAGCGGGAACACCAGATGCAGCGCGCCGCCGAACGAACTCATCGCCGCCAGCGCGATGCCCGCGCCGGCGTAGAAGATCGGCAGGAAGAACAGGTGCGAGGGCATCGCCGTGAAATCGTCGAACCCTTCCGCCAGCGCGAAGAACGCATCGGAAAGCCGCATCTTGCGAACGACCGGCGGCGCGGTGAGCGCGTCGGGTCCAAAATAGACATGGATCGCCGTCATCAGGGCCTCCCCTTTTCGCTTGACCCTCGCTAGCAAGCTTTCTGGGCGTTTCCATGCCGCAGCCGGCCCGCGCCGTCGCTATTTCCGCCGACGCACGAAATATTGATTGAACGCGGCGGCGGTTGGGGGATAGGCCGTCGGCTTGAAACGCGGCGCCGAGCCGCGCCCGCAACGGAATTGGGAGCCGCATGACCGCCCTCACCCATATCGGCGCCTCCGGCGAGGCGCGCATGGTCGATGTGACCGGCAAGGACGACACCGACCGGGTCGGGGTGGCCGAGGGCGCGGTGGTCATGCGGCCGGAGACGCTGGCGCTGGTGCGCGCCGGCGACATGAAGAAGGGCGACGTGCTCGGCGCGGCGCGCATCGCCGGCATCATGGCGGCCAAGCGCACGCATGAATTGATCCCGCTGTGTCATCCCCTGATGCTGACCGGCGTCACCGTCGAGATCGAGCCCGACGAGGCGCTGCCGGGGCTGCGCGTGCGGGCGGAGGCGCGGGTCAAGGGCGCGACCGGGGTCGAGATGGAGGCGCTGACCGCCGTCACGGTCGCCTGCCTGACGATCTACGACATGGCCAAGGCGGTCGATCGCGGCATGCGCATCGAGGGCGTGCGACTGATCGAGAAGCGCGGCGGCAAGTCCGGCCATTGGCGGGTGGAGGCGTGATGAAAGAGCCGCTGATTCCGGTCGCCGAGGCGCTCGCCCGCGTGCTCGCCGCCGCCAAGCCGCTCGAAGCCGAGGAGGTCGCGCTGGCGCGCGCGTTCGGGCGCACGCTGGCGGCGCCGGTCATCGCCGGCCGCACCCAGCCCCCCTTCGCCAATTCGGCGATGGACGGTTACGCCTTGCGCGCCGCCGACGCCGGCCAGCCGTTGCGCGTGGTGGGCGAATCCGCCGCCGGGCGCGGCTTCGACGGCGCGATTGGCCCAGGCGAGGCGGCGCGCATCTTTACCGGCGCGCCGCTGCCCGCCGGCGCCGATTCCGTCGCCTTGCAGGAGGACGCGCGCCGCGACGGCGACGTCGTGACGCTGCACGCGCCGGTCAAAGCGGGCGACAACATCCGCGGCGTCGGGCTCGATTTCCGCGAAGGCGAGCCGCTGCTGGCGGCGGGGCGGCGGCTAAGCGCGCGCGACGTGGCGCTGGTGGCCGCGGCCAACCGGCCGAGCGTGCGGGTGACGCGCCAACCCCGCGTAGCGATTCTGGCCACCGGCGACGAATTGCGCGCGCCCGGCGAGGCTTTGGGGCCGGCGCAGATCGTCGCCTCCAACAATTTCTTCGTCGCCGGGCTGGCGCGTGCGCAAGGCGGCGAGCCGATCGACCTCGGCATCGCCCCCGACCGGCCGGAGGCTTTGGCCGAGCGGATCGCGGCGGCGCGCGCCGCCAGGGCCGACGTGCTGGTGACGCTCGGCGGCGCCTCGGTCGGCGATTACGATCTGGTGCAGCAGGCGCTGCGCGACGCGGGCATGCAGCTCGGCTTCTGGCGCATCGCCATGCGCCCGGGCAAACCGCTGATGTTCGGCCGCATCGGCGACATGCTGGCGCTCGGCCTGCCCGGCAATCCCACCTCCTCGGCGGTGTGCGGGCTGTTGTTCCTGGCGCCGATGCTGCGCGCCCTGTCGGGCGACCCCGACGCCGGCGCCGACCGCAGCCGCACGGCGACGCTGGCCGTCGACCTGCCCGCCAATGGCGTGCGCGAGGATTACATGCGGGCGACGCTGGCGCGCACGAACGGCGGCTGGACCGCGACGCCGGCGCGCGACCAGGATTCCTCGCTGGTGCGCACTTTGGCCGACGCGCAGGCGCTGATCGTGCGGCCACCGCACGCCCCGCCCGCCCACGCCGGCGAGCCCTGCCGCGTGCTGCGCTTCGACGCGCTCGGGGGGTGAAGCGTCAGGCGTAAAGCGTGCGGCGGAAGAAGGCGGCGGTTTCGGCCCGCGCCGCCTCGCCCGCCTCGCGGTTGGGCGTGAACGCGACCTCGCCGCCCTGCCCCTGCCGCGCCATCGGGTCGCGCACGATTCGCGCCGCCTCGTCGACCTGATCGAAGCCGTGCGTCGCCTGCGGATAGACGATCACGCTGAGGCTGGCGCGGTCGGACGGATCGAGCGATTGCGCCAGCCTGGGCGCGGCGTCGGGCGCGTCGTAATCGTCGGCCGCGCCGCATTGCAGCAGGATCGGCGCGCCGGTGAGATCGCGGAATTCATAGCCGGGAACGTTGTTGTAGAGCCAGCACACGGGATAAAGCGGCGCGTGGGCGGCGAAGCGCTCGCCGTTGCGCAGATAGCGGCGCGAAACCGCGCGCGTCGCCGTCAGCATGGCGAGCACGCCGCCCCAGGAAAAGCCGAGCACGCCGATCCGCAGCGCGTCGAACTCCGGCCGCGTCGTCAGATAGCGGAAGGCGCCGAACACGTCGGGAAAGGTGTCGGCGACGCTTTTGGGCCGATCCAGCCCGCCCGTCAGCCCGCGCGGACGCCACATGTCGATTTCGAGGCTCGACAGGCCGGCCGCGGCGAGCGCTTCGGCATAGGCGCGGCCGCGGCTGTCGGGGCCGGACGAGCCATGCGCGATGACGACGACGGCGCGGCCGTCGACGATTCGCAGCGTGCCCGGCACGCGCAGCGGCGAGACCGCGCCTTCGCCGGGAAACTCAACCGATTCGACCCGCATACCCCGCCCCTTCTTACGCCCGCGCTGAATCCGACTATCTAGTCACAACACCGGGTGGAGGAAATCCCATGCTCGCCGACATGCGCTCTTTGGCCGGCGCGAAGCGCCTGTTCGCCGACGCGCGCACGCGCGCCATCGCCGACCTCTATGTCTGGACGATGGAAGCCGGCCTGCACGGCGCGAGCGCGGCCGAATTGTTCGACGGCTATTGCCGCCGCGTGGTCGAGGCCGGCGCGGCGCTGTTGCGCGGCCATGTCTCGACGCAAACGCTGCATCCGCAATGGACCGGCTACGGCTACACCTGGAAGCGCCGGCTCAACACGGTGCATGAGCAGCAGTTCGCCCGCGTCGAGACGCCGACGTCGGCCTGGCTGCAAAGCCCGTTCGTGCATCTGATCGAGCGCGCCCGCGCCGGCGAGCCGACGCCGTCCATGCGCCGCCGGCTGGCGCACGGCCCCGAGCAACGCGATTTTCCCTCGCTGATCGAGTTCCACGCCGACGGCGCGACCGACTATTACGCCATCGTCTACACCTTTGGGCTGCGCGGCGATCCCGCCCATGGCGCGGGCGTGGTGCTGTCGTTCACCTCCGACGCGCCCGACGGCTTCGAGCCCGAGCAGATCACCCTGTTCGAGGCGACGCTGCCCGGCCTCGCGCTGGCGCTGAAGGCGCACGCCGGGCACGACATCGCCTCCAGCCTGCTGCGCACTTATCTCGGCGAGGACGCGGGACGGCGGGTGCATCAGGGCGCGGTGGTGCGCGGCGCCAACGACAGCCTGCGCGCCGTCGTCTGGTACGCCGACCTCAAAGGCTTCACCGCGGTCAGCGACGCCTGGCCGGGACCGGCGGTGATCGACATGCTCGACGACGCCTTCGAGGCGCTGACCGCGCCGTTGCGGGCGCGCGGCGGGCAGGTGCTCAAATTCATCGGCGACGCGATGCTGGCGACCTTCGCCGTCGATGGAGAACAGGAAGCGATGGTGTGCGCGCGGGCGCTCGACGCGGCCGAGGAGGCCCTGGCGTCGCTGGCGCGCGACAACGAACGCCGCGCCCTGGCGGGCCTGCCGACGGTCGAAGCCGACATCGCGTTGCATCTGGGGGAAGTGCTGTACGGCAATGTCGGCGCGGCCGATCGGCTCGATTTCACCGTGATCGGACCGGCCGTGAACGAAGCGGCGCGGATCGAGCGTCTGTGCGACGCGCTCGGCCGTCATATTCTGGCGTCGGAGCGGTTCGCGCTGGCGGCGGAGCAATGCGGCGGCCGGCTGGCGCCGCTGGGCCGCCATGCCCTGCGCGGCGTCGCCGCCGCGCAGACGATTTATGGTCTGGCGCCCGAGGCGCGGCCTTAGCGCGCCGCCTTGGCGACGCCGCGCGACGACTTGCCTTTGCGCGACTTGCCGAAACCGCTGGCCTTGGCCAACGCCGAACGGCGGGCGGCGAAAGAGGCCGCCACCATCGGATAATCCGGCGGCAGCCGCCACTTCTGCCGGTAGGCCTCCGGCGACATCCCAAGCTTGGCGAGATGGAAGCGCAAGGTCCGGTACTTCTTGCCGTTTTCGAGGCTGATGAGGAAATCGGGGGTCACCGATTCCCGGATCATCGAGGCGGTCGCCACCGGCGCCGGGGCCGGTTGCGGGGCGGCGACGTTCGATAGCCGCGAAAAGGTCGCGTGCACGGATTCCACCAGCGTTTTCAGCTCGCTCGCGGGAATGGCGTTGTTGGCCACGAAGGCTTTGACAACGTCAGCGGTCAATTCAGTGATATCTACCTGGCTCAAGGCGCCCTCAAGATGTTCTAGTGTGAAACCTCCGTGACGCAACATCCCGACCGCCACACCCGGAACCCTGCGCCGCGAGATAGATTGCGTTTTTGCGTTTAAGAACACCGCCCACGATTGGCCCTTCGCCGTGCGACTTATGATGCCCTTGCCTGCAATTTGAAAGTTTACTGCTGAACTTCCTGTTTGTCGAGATCGCCAGCCGCCGTTTCCCCAGCGTCATAAAACAGACAGATTGCGAATGTGTGCAATTATCCATAATTATAGCGGTTAATACATTGGCCTCGCAACCGTGAAGCAACGCCCATTGCAAAACCACCAATGCGATGTTTTCGACCGCACGCCAGATCGGCGCCAATGCAATGCGTTAGTGAAAATTTACAATTGATGATCGCAATTGGCAGGACATTTGCGAGTACAAAACGGGCCGCCTTCGCCCTGATTTCAACTTTTCGCGATCGTCATACGTTTTTTCGTTGAGGATTTTTGCCTCAACAATGCGGCAAGATGCCGCAACTTGTGAATTTCCGCGAAGGAAGGCCAGGCAACGCGGCGAAGCCGGCAAGCAAGCCGCCGGCACGGCTAGGAATCACGCGAATCGGCGCATGATTCGCGCCATCGCCTCCGGCCCCGCGCGCACCGTCATATGGATGCGCCCGTCGGGATCGTCGCGGCGGGTCATCACTTCCGCATGTTCGTAGAGCCAGTGCAGCGCGCGCCCATCCGCGCCGTCGAGATCGAGATCGACGGTGCGGCGCTCGCGCGCCAGCCGCGTCTCGATCGCCTCCAGCAGAGCGTCGAGCCCCTCCCCGGTCAGCGCCGAGACGGGAATCGCCTGCAAAGAGGCGGCGCCCAGGGCGGCGCGGTGCTCGTCGTCGAGCCGGTCGACTTTGTTCCAGACTTCGATCAATTTCTCGTCAGCGCGATCGACGCCGAGATCGGCCAGGATCGCGTCGACGTCCTCGGCCTGCGCCTGCGCGTCGACATGGCTGATGTCGCGCACATGCAGGATGACGTCGGCCGCCAGCACTTCCTCCAGCGTGGCGCGGAAGGCGGAAATCAGCAAAGTCGGCAGATCGGAGATGAAGCCGACCGTATCGGACAAGATCGCCGTTCCGCCATGCGGCAGGCGGATCGCGCGCATCGTCGGGTCGAGCGTGGCGAACAGCATGTCGGCCGCCATCACTTCCGCCCGCGTCAGCCGGTTGAACAGCGTCGACTTGCCGGCGTTGGTGTAGCCGACCAGCGCGACAATGGGGAACGGGACCTGCTGGCGGCTCTCGCGATGCAGCGTGCGCGTCTTTTTGACCTGTTCGAGATCGCGCTTGATGCGGATCATCCGCTCCTGAATCAGCCGGCGGTCGGTCTCGATCTGGGTTTCGCCGGGGCCGCCGAGGAAGCCGAAGCCGCCGCGCTGGCGCTCAAGGTGGGTCCAGGAGCGCACCAGCCGCGATTTCTGGTAATCGAGATGGGCGAGTTCGACCTGCAACGACCCTTCCGCCGTGCGAGCGCGCCGGCCGAAGATTTCCAGGATCAGCCCGGTGCGGTCGATCACCTTGGCGGCGAAGGCTTTTTCCAGGTTGCGCTGTTGCACCGGCGACAGCGCGCAATCCATCACGACGAGCGAAACCTCCTCGTCCTTCACCCGCGCGGCGATCTCATCGACCTTGCCCTTGCCGAGATAGGTCGCCGGACGCACGGCGCCGAGCATCGCCACCTGCGAACCCACCACCGCCAGGTCGATGGCGGCGGCGAGGCCGACCGCCTCCTCCCGCCGCGCCTCGGTCGAGCGCGTCGGCCCCTCGCCGCGCGAGAGATAGGGACAGACGACCAGCGTCCTCGTATGCGCGGCGACCGCCTTCTCGCGACGGCCCCCGCCGGTGTCGACCGCGTCCCCGTTCGGGCTGTCGATCAATGATGTTCGCCGTCTTCGACCGCTTCGAGCATCTGGATCGGCGCGGCCGGCATGATGGTGGAGATGGCGTGCTTATAGACGAGCTGCGAATGGCCGTCGCGGCGCAGCAGCACGCAGAAATTGTCGAACCAGGTGACGAAACCCTGCAACTTCACGCCGTTGACCAGGAAGATCGTGACCGACGTTTTGCTCTTGCGCACATGATTCAGGAACGTGTCCTGCAAGTTTTGCGCTTTTTCCGAGGCCATGGTTGATCCCATCATGTTGGGCCGAGAGGTGCGGCCGGGCAGCGACCACCCCGTTCAGATGGGGCGGCCGCCGGTCCTATACCATGCGGCTTGCGCGGCGCCATTCCCCTCTTCGTCGCTGTTCTAACGCGACGCCACGCCCTGCGGGTCCACGCCTTGCGCAAAAATCGCCTCGAAATCATGTTCGAACCGGCGCACTGTGGCGGAATCGTCGGTCAGCAGCAGGTCGTTGTCCTGCCGCGACAGGCCGGCGCGCGAGAAATTGCCCGATCCGGTGCGCAGCCGCGCGCCGTCGACCGCATAGGCTTTCATGTGCATCAGCACGCCCGAGGGTTTGACCCGCGCCTCGACGCCGGGCTTGGCGATGAGATCGCCGAGTTCGCCGGCGTGACTTTCGAATTCGCCGTGGTCGAAATAGAGCCGCACCGCGACGCCGCGGTCGGCCGCGTCGCCCAGCGCCTCGATCACCGCCGCGTCGGACAGCACATAGGCCGCCATGTCGATGCTGGTCCCGGCGTCGTTGAGCAAAGCGACGTCGATCGCCTCCAGGTTTTCCTGCGGGGCGTAATGGATTTCCACCGTCGCCGCCTGGGCGAAGGTGGCGAAGGCGAGCAGCGGCGGCAGGAAAAAGCGCAAGGGTGCGTTCCCGGTTCGAGACAAGCGGAGAACAGAACGCGAAACAGGTTGCGGCCGCGTTAAGAGGCGGGGCTTGCGCCAAACTTGCGAGCGGGAAAGAAGGCGTTCATCCTGGCGCCGAGGAGACTTTGATGCCGAGCGAAACCCGCCCTTCCGTCTGTCCGCACGACTGCCCCTCGGTGTGCGCGCTCGACGTCGAGGTGATCGACGGGGCGCGGATCGGACGCGTGCGCGGGTCCGACCATCCCTACACCGCCGGCGTGATCTGCGCCAAAGTGGCGCGCTACGCCGAGCGCATCCACAGCCCCAACCGGCTGTTGAAGCCGCTGCGCCGCACCGGCCCCAAGGGCTCGCGGCAATTCGCCGAAATCTCGTGGGACGAGGCGCTCGACCGGACGGCCGAGGCGTTCCTCGCCGCCGAGCGCGACCACGGCGCGGAGAGCGTCTGGCCCTATTATTACGCCGGCACGATGGGCCTCCTCATGCGCGACGGGATCGACCGGCTGACCCATTCCAAGCGCTATTCCCGCATGTTCGGCGACATCTGCATCGGCATTTCCTGGCCCGGCTACATCGCCGGCACGGGCATGATGCGCGGCGTCAACGCCAACGAGATCGAAAAGGCCGATTGCGTCGTCATCTGGGGCACCAACGCCGTCTCGACCCAGGTCAATCTGATGACGCATGCCCTGCGCGCCCGCAAACAGCGCGGCGCGAAAATCGTCGTGATCGACGTCTACGACAACGACACCATGCGTCAGGCCGACATCGCGCTGAAGGTGAAGCCCGGCAGCGACGGGGCGCTCGCCTGCGCGGTCATGCACGCGCTGTTCCGCGACGGCCGCGCCGACCGCGAATATATGGCGCGCTACACCGACGATCCGGCCGCGCTGGAGGCGCATCTGGCGGCGCGCACGCCCGCCTGGGCGGCTGACATCACCGGGCTGAGCGCGGCGGAGATCGAGGCTTTCGCCGCGCTGGTGGGGACGCACAAGCGCACGTTCTTCCGGCTCGGCTACGGTTTTTCGCGCCAGCGCAACGGCGCGGCCAACATGCACGCGGCTCTGTGCATCCCGGCGGTGACGGGCGCCTGGGCGCATGAGGGCGGCGGGGCGCTGCACGCCTCGGGCGGGATCTACAAGCTCGACAAGACGCTGATCGAGGGGCTCGACGCGCGCGACCAAAGCGTGCGCCGCATGCACCACGCCCGCGTCGGCGCCGTGCTGACGCACGAGCGCGAAGCTTTGGCGGGCGGCGGCCCGGTCAAGGCGATGCTGATCCAGAACACCAATCCGATGGTGGTCGCGCCCAATCAGGACAAGGTGCGGCGCGGCTTTTCGCGCGACGACCTGTTCACCGTCGTACACGAGCAATTCCTCACCGACACCGCGGCCATGGCCGATATCGTGCTGCCGGCGACGATGTTTCTGGAGCACGACGACATCTACACCGCCAGCGCGCATCAATATCTGCAATTCGGGGCTAAGCTGATCCCGCCGGCGGGCGAATGCCGCTCCAACCACGACGTGATCTGCGAACTCGCGCGCCGCCTGGGCGCGCAACATCGCGGCTTCGACATGAGCGCGCGCGACATCATCGACGAGACGTTGCGCGCCTCGGGGCGGGGAACGCTGGCGCAGATGGAGGCGGGGCGTTGGCTCGATTTCCGCCCCGGCTTCGAGCAGGCGCATTATCTCGACGGCTTCGCCCATGCCGACGGCAAGTTCCATTTCCGCGCCGATTGGGCGGCGACGCCTTATTCCAACAATGGCCTGCGCGGCGATTGGGCGGCGATGCCGACCCTGCCCGACCATTGGCCGGTCAACGAGGCGGCCGGCGGCGAGTTTCCGTTCAAGCTGACGACCTCGCCGTCGCGCGGCTTCCTCAACACCAGCTTCAACGGCACGCCGGGTTCGCGGGCGCGCGAGGTCCGGCCGACCGCGCTGCTGCACCGCCAAGACGCCGCGCGGCTCGGCGTCGACGACGGCGCGATCCTGCGGCTCGGCAAC
>JAGWRL010000106.1 GCA_028876585.1 Pseudomonadota bacterium
CCGGCCGCGCTGGTTCGGCGCCGCCTCGTGGCTCGCGCGGCCGAGCGCGATCCAATCGGCGCGATCGAGCTCGGCCTGAAAATGCGCCCAGTCCGCGTCGTTCTTCAAACATTCGGGCATGATCCCGGCCGCATCGGCGATGCGGTCGTCCTGGCTGACGATGGCGTAGCCGTGGATCTCGACCCCGCTCACCAGTGAAACGGCGCCGTGGTCTTGCGCGAGCCGACGAGAAAGGCGTCGCCGACGAGTTGGAACGGGCTGGCGTCCATGTCGCTTTCGCCCTTGGCCAGCAACGCGGCGAAATGCGCGTAAATGCCCTCGTATTCGCGCATCGGCGCCTCGACCGCGGCGGCGCCGTCAACCCGCAGCCGCGAGCCGCCATGCGTCAGCCGCAGCTTCAGGCCGGCCTCGGTCTCGACGTCGATGTTCCAGCTCTGCTCGCCTTCCTGCCGCCAGTCGAACTCGGCGCTCAACGGCGCGCCCGCCGCCGCGGCGGTCGAGCGGAACGTCAGCGACGCCGCGATCGGCGTGTCGCGGTTTTCCGGATAAAACAGTTGCGCGGTTTGCACGAACATCGGCGCCGGCGCGATCTTGGTCAGGATCGACAGCGCGTTGACGCCGGGATCGAACACGCCGCAATTGCCCGCGTCCCAGATCCATTCCTGGCCGGGATGCCAGCGCCGCACGTCCTCTTTCCATTCGATATGCAGCCGCTTCAACCTTTGCCCGGCGAGCTTCGCCTTGGCCGCGTCCACCGCCGCATTGTAGCGCGAATGCCAGGTGGCGAAGATGACGCGGCCGGCCGCGCGCGCCGCGTCGGTCAGATCGTGCATCTCGGCCAAGGTCGCGGCCGGCGGCTTCTCCAGCATCACGTGCTTGCCGGCGGCCAGCGCCTCGCGCGCCAGGGCGTGACGCACATGCGGCGGCGTGCAGATGGCGACCGCGTCGACGTCGAGCGCCTGATAGAGCGTGGCGGCGTCGCGAAAGATCGGCGCGCCTTTGGGGCCGAGGCCGCGCTGGCTGACGACGCCGACCAGCTCGAAATCGGGGTTGCCGGCGATGACTGGCAGATGCTGATCGACGGCGATCTTGCCGATTCCGATCACCGCAACCCGGATGCGCGCCATACGACTTACCCCTCAAACGACCCGAGGAGGCGTCAGGCCCCCTTGGTCAGCAGGATATTGTCGTACTCCACTTGAGACAATTGCTCGAAGGGAATCAGCGGCGAATTTTCGATCGTGACATCGTTGAGCGATTTCGACGTCGGCAGCCGGCGCGCCACCAGGCCGAAGCTCGCCAGCTTCTCCTGCATCGCCTGCGGCGACACGCCCGCGCTCGCCATCTGGCTCTGCGACCATTCCATGATGATGCGAATCTTGGGCGATTGCGCGAGCACCCGGCGCGCGCCGTCGAACACCGACAATTCGTGGCCCTCGACGTCGATCTTGAGAATGTCGACCGCCAACCCGTCCGGCACCAGCGCGTCGAGCGTCTCCATCGTCACGCGGAATTTGCGCTCGCCGCCCGCCTCGCCGCCGTCGGTGGAGAGATGCGCGTTGGCGGCGCGATCGGCCGGGCTCGCCAGCCACGCCTCGCCCTTTTGCGCGCCGACCGCCACCTTATGCAGCGCGATGTCGCACATCGACCAGTTGATCACGAGGTTGCGCTCGATCAGCGCGCAACATTCCGGATTGGGCTCGACCGCGATCACCCGGCCGGGACTGCCGGCGTGAATGCGCGATCCCGCCAGCAGCGTGAAATAGCCGATATTGGCGCCGACGTCGACAAACACCGTGTCGTTGCGGAATGAGTTCCAGAACAGTTGCGTCAACTCCGGCTCCCATTGCCGATAGACGACCAGCTGCGGCGTGATGATGAGATCGGTCGAATCGATAATCATCAATAGACTGTGCAATGTGTGCACCAGCAATTTGCCGTCCGCCAAGGTGACCGCCCACGGACCGACCAGCCGTCGCGTCTCGGAAGCATATTGCTCGATGAGTTGTGTGCGCGCCTCGATCCGAGCCAATCGTTGCTCGATCGCGGCAAGATATTGCTCCGACATGGAAGTCGATATCCTCGATTGACGCCAGACCGGCTCGAAAAACGTGGCCGCTGCCTGCAGGGCCCGCCGATGGTTGCATCGGCGGATCGGCTTACTTGCGTATGAGCGAAGCGGATTTGCTTGTCAAATGGCCAAGCCGGCCTGCGTCGAAGGTTCCTGCCGGAGGTTCTTGCCAGCGCCAGAATTTTACGCTTTCTCACGCTTCGAGCTGGCCCCGCCGGCGTTCAGCCCTCGGAGGTTCGCATGAGCTCGCGCAAAGTCATCATCACCTGCGCCGTCACCGGCTCGATCCATACGCCGAGCATGTCGCCGCACCTGCCGGTCTCGGCGCAGGAGATCGCGGAAGCCGCGATCGGCGCGGCGGAAGCGGGCGCGGCGATCGTCCACCTGCACGCGCGTGATCCGCTCGACGGCCGCCCCGACCAGTCGCCGGAGCTGTTCGCCCCATTCCTGAAAATCATCAAGCAGCGCGCCGATTGCGTGGTCAACATCACCACCGGCGGCGCCTCGACCATGACCATCGAAGAGCGGCTGCGGCCGGTCGCCGAGTTCAAGCCCGAGGTCGCCTCGCTCAACATGGGCTCGATGAATTTCGGCCTCTATCCGATGCTGAACCGCTTCCAGTCGCTCAAGCACGATTGGGAGCGGCCCTATCTCGAAGGCTCGCGCGACCGCGTGTTCAAGAACACCTTCGCCGACATCGAGCGCATTCTCACCACCTGCGCCGACAATGGCACGCGGTTCGAGATCGAATGCTACGACATCGGCCATCTCTACACGCTCGCCCATTTCGTCGAGCGCGGCCTGGTCAAGCCGCCGTTCTTCGTGCAGAGCGTGTTCGGCATCCTGGGCGGCATCGGCGCGCATCCGGAAGACGTGATGCACATGCGCCGCACCGCCGACCGGCTGTTCGGCGACGCCTATCGCTGGTCGGTGCTGGGCGCCGGGCGCAACCAGATGGCGGTCGCGGCGCAGGCGATCGCGCTTGGCGGCAACATCCGCGTCGGGCTCGAGGATTCGCTGTGGATCGGCCCCGGCCAACTCGCCAAGTCCAACGCCGAGCAGGTGGCGAAGGCGCGCCGGCTGGTCGAGGAGTTCGGCCTGCAAGTCGCCACCCCGGACGAGGCGCGCGAAATCCTGGCGCTGAAGGGCGGCGACCGGGTGGCGTTCTGACCCTCACATTTTTATGGCGTAGATCGGCGAATATTTGTTCGAGGTCGCGTTCATCTCGGTTCGGCTCGACCAGTTGCGCGGGGTGAAATCCTCGATGGTGGGGATCGCCTCGCCCTTGAGCACTCCCCAGGTCACGGTGAAGCCGTGCACCGCGTCGTTCTTGACCACAACGCCGCGGTTGCCGATCGTCTTCGGCGGCGTCCATTTCGGGTTCGGCTTTTGCTCGATATAGACGACCGAACCATCGTGGAAGAAATAATAGTAATAATAGGCGCCGTCGTAGATCGTCCACCAGCCGACCAACCAATCGGGAATGTCGGACGCCGGCTCGGTCTTGTCGCCGATCGTCTCCCAGAACCATTGTGGCTTGGTGGCGAGGAAATCGGCGCGCATCACCGCGCCGGAGTTGCGATTGTGCGCCGCCAGCCCCTTCGCCGATTGCAGCGGCTGGTCGCCGTCCCAAAGCTCGATATGCGCGCCGCCGAAGATCAGCACGCCGGTCTTGCCCTTGATCTCGCCCCAGTCGTTGACCTGATCGGTCGGCCCGTAGCGGTAGGTCAGATAGGCGCGGAACTCGCCGACGGCGAGAATATAGTTCTTGCCGCCGTTGAGCGTGGTGTTGTCGCGGTCGCGCGAGCCGGGCTTGGGGATCGGTTGGCCGGTGGCGTTGAAGGACAGGCTCGCCTGCATGCAGCAGGAGGTGCTGTGGCCCATCGGGGCCAGAGGCTTCTTGCCGTCTTCGGCGCGCTGAGCGTTGAGCGCTTCCAGATTGGCGTTGAAATCGTCCTCGCGCTTGTTTTGATCCTTGAGCCAATTCACGATGTCGAGCGGCAGCGACTGGTTATCCCTGTAGGGGGGCTCCATCTCGCTGAATTTCAGGGGGATCTTGGCGAACGGCATCGCGGAGACTCCTGCGCGCCCGCCTCGCGGGGGCGCATAGTTAACACGCGAACGGAGGCTAAACAACAAAGCGCTGCTTACGGGCTGCGCCCTGCGGCCCTAGGGCTTCAGCAGCCGCGCCATCCGTTGCAGGGCCAGCGGATAGCCCTGCGTCCCGAACCCCGCGATCACGCCGCTGGCCACGCCCGAAACGTAGGAATGATGGCGAAACGGCTCGCGCCTGTGGACGTTGGAGATGTGCACCTCCAGAATCGGCCCGTCGAAGGCGTTGAGCGCGTCGAGAATGGCGACCGAGGTGTGGGTGAAGGCGGCGGGGTTGATGACGATCCCCTTGGCCGTCTCGCGCGCCTCGTGAATCCAGTCGATGATCTCGTATTCGCGGTTGCTCTGGTGGAACACGATGGCGAGGCCGAGTTCGGCGCCGACGCGCCGGCATTCCGCCTCGACGTCGGCCAGCGTCTCGCGGCCGTAGATTTCCGGCTGGCGCTTGCCCAGCAGGTTCAGGTTCGGGCCATTCAGCACATAGACGGTCGGGTTCATGGGCGCCTCGCGGGATGCCGTCTTGTGCCCGAGCCGGGCGGCGCGGTCCAGCGCTCGACGGCGCGCGCGCGTCATGGCAAAGCCGGGGCGGAGGCAAGCCGATGTCCGAATCCCGCCCCGTCGCCATCCGCGCCGCCGAGGCGCCGTTGCGCGCCAAGGCGTCGAACTATCCCGAGCCGTTCGCTTCGCGCATGGCCGGGCGCGACAAGCGGCCGCTCGGCGATCTGTTCGGGCTGACGCATTTCGGCGTCAACCTGACGCGGCTGAAGCCCGGCGCGGTGTCGGCGCTGCGCCATGCGCACACGCGGCAGGACGAGTTCGTCTATATCCTCGAAGGCCGGCCGACGCTCGTCACCGACGCCGGGCGGATGGCGCTCGAACCCGGCCTGTGCGCCGGCTTCAAGGCCGGGAGCGGCGATGCGCACCACCTCGTCAACGAGACCGGCGCGGACGTGGTCTATCTCGAAATCGGCGACCGCGCCGCCGGCGACGAAGCCGCCTACCCCGACGACGACATCGAGGCGCGCATGGCCGACGGCCGCTGGCGCTTCACCCACAAGGACGGGACGCCCTATTGATGAAACCGCTCGAACTCGGCCTCGACACTTTTGGCGACGTCACCCGCGACCCCTCCGGCGCCGAACTGCCGCATGCGCAGGTGCTGCGCAATCTGGTCGAACAGGCGGCGCTGGCGGACGAACTCGGCGTCGATTTTATCGGCGTCGGCGAGCATCACCGCGCCGATTTCGCCGTTTCCGCGCCGGAGGTGCTGCTCGCCGCCATCGCCTCGCGCACCCAGCGCATCCGCCTCGGCTCGGCGGTGACGGTGCTGTCGTCGGATGATCCGATCCGCGTCTACCAGCGCTTCTCCACGCTCGACGCGGTGTCGAACGGACGGGCGGAAGTGATCGTCGGGCGCGGCTCGTTCACCGAATCGTTCCCGCTGTTCGGCTTCGATCTCGCCGCTTACGAGGAATTGTTCGAGGAGAAGCTCGACCTGTTCGTGGCGCTGTTGCGACAGGAGAAGGTCAACTGGAGCGGGCGCCTGCGGCCGCCGCTGGTCGATCAGCGGGTGTTTCCCCGGCCGCAGGGCGGGACGATCAAGACCTGGATCGGCGTCGGCGGCTCGCCGGAATCGGTGGTGCGGGCGGCCCGCCATCAATTGCCGATGATGCTCGCCATCATCGGCGGCGAGCCGATGCGCTTTAAGCCCTATGCCGACCTCTACCACCGCGCCTGCGCCCAGCTCGGCGTCGAGACGCCCGAGATCGGCGTCCATTCGCCCGGCTACGTCGCGGCCAGCGACGAGGCCGCGCGCGACGAATTCTTCGCCGACTACAAGGCTATGCGCGACCGGATCGGCGCCGAGCGCGGCTGGCCGCCAATGCGGCGCGACGAATACGAGCGCGAGATCGCGCAGGGCTCGCTCTATGTCGGCTCGCCCGAGACGGTGGCGCGAAAAATCGCCGCGACGGCGCGCGGCCTCGGCCTGTCGCGCTTCGATCTCAAATACAGCGCCGGCGGTCTCGCGCACGCGCGCATGATGAGCTGCATCGCGCTTTACGCGCGCGAGGTGACGCCGCGCGTGCGGGCGATGCTGGCGAGCGGATAAAGCCGCAACGGGGCGCGCGCATTCGCTGGGGCCGGCTCACCCATCGCCTTGGCGAACCGCTCCGCCCAGCGCGCCGCCGCCTCGTCGCCGCGCGCCCGCGCCGCAGCCGCGACCCAGCGATTGCAGGCGGCGGCCGCCCG
>JAGWRL010000107.1 GCA_028876585.1 Pseudomonadota bacterium
GTCGTCAAGAAGGGCGACAGCGTCGCCTCCGTGCTGCGCGATCAGGGCGCCAGCCCTGACGACATCAAGGCAATCATCGCTCTGTTGGGCGCACGCGGGCGCGACGGCGGCATCAAGGAAGGCGAGAAGCTGCGCATCCTGATGGCCCCTGCCAGCCCTGCGTCCGCGGCCCGCCTGCAGCCTTATCGCATGATCATCGCCAACGACACCACGGTCGAGGCCGACGTCGCGCTGTCCGACCTCGGCAAATATGTCGCCGTCGACGTAGCCAGCATGAACACGGTCGGCGACACGCCCGACACCCCCAAAGCTGACGACGACGAGGATGATGACGGCAGCGGCGTGCGGCTCTATCAGAGCATTTACGAGACCGCGCTGCGCAACAAGGTGCCGATGCCGGTCATCGACGACATGATCCGCATCTATTCCTATGACGTCGACTTCCAGCGCAAGGTACAGCCCGGCGATTCCTTCGACGTGTTCTATGCCGGCGAGGACGAAGGCACGAACAACAACGCCGAGAAGATCGAGGTGCTGTACGCTGCGCTCTCCGTCGGCGGCGAGACCAAGAAGTATTACCGCTTCCAGACCCCCGACGACGGCATCGTCGATTACTATGACGAGACCGGCAAGAGTGCGAAGAAGTTCCTGGTGCGCAAGCCGGTCAACGAGGCCATCATGCGTTCCGGCTTCGGCGCCCGCCGCCATCCGATCCTCGGCGACATCAGGATGCACACCGGCGTCGACTGGGCCACGGCCTATGGCACGCCGATCTTCGCGGCCGGCAATGGCGCGATCGAGAAGATCGGCTGGGAAGGCGGCTACGGCAAATATATCCGCGTCAAGCACAACAACGGCTATGAGACGGCCTACGGCCACATGTCGGCCTTCGCCAAGGGCATGGAAGTTGGAAAGCGCGTGCGCCAGGGTCAGGTCATCGGCTTTGTCGGATCGACCGGCCAGTCGACCGGCGCCCATGTCCACTTCGAAATCCTGGTCAACGGCCGCTTCGTCGACCCGATGCGCGTGAAATTGCCGCGGGGCCGCGCCCTGGAAGGGCCGATGATGGCCGGCTTCGAGAAGGAGCGCGACCGGCTCGACGGCATGATGGCCAGCCGCAACGGTTCGTCGGCCCACATCTCCGATGCCGGCCCGATGCAGGTGACCAACCGCTAGCGGCGGACCGGAAGCGGGTCGGCTGCGCGTCGGAACCGCATGACACCACTCAAGTTGATCGCATGGGGACCTTCGAAGCAGTTCGGAGCAAAGCCATGACGCGCATCACCCGCGAGGACGTGATCAGGACCGTCGGCGAGATCGACGACACCCTGATCGCGGAGATCATCGGAACCGGAGCCACCGTCGAGGAACTCGCCGAGGCGCAGGCCTGGATGGACAATGACGAGGCGCTGATGAATGCCGGCAGGCCGCTGCCGAAGGCCCGCGTCGGCGAGCTCGTCGAGATCCTGTCCGAGGTCGAGGCCAGTGACGACGACCAGGATACCGACGCCGTGGTCGGCGAGCAGAGCTGAAAAGCAGAGGCGCGGCCGATCAGGCCGCGCCATGGTCTTAACGGGCCGCGCCTTGCTCGGTTCAGCGCGCTCAATTCAGCTTGCGCTTCGGAACCGGCGCTTCGAACTGCGCGATCTCGGCAGTCGTCGGTGCCTTTTCGTTGAAGGTCAGCACATTGCCCTTCTCCGAGATCGCGACCGTGTCACCATCCTGCACCTCGCCGGCGAGGATCATCTCGGCGAGCGGATCCTGCACGTACCGCTGGATCACCCGCTTCAGCGGCCGCGCGCCATAGGCCGGATCCCAGCCCTTGTCGGCGAGCCAGTCGCGGGCCTTCGCATCCAGCGTGAGCACGATCTTGCGCTCTTCCAGAAGTCGCTGCAGCCGCGCGAACTGGATCTCGACAATCCGGCCCATCTCGCCGCGCTGCAGCCGATGGAACAGGATGATCTCGTCGACCCGGTTGAGGAACTCGGGGCGGAAATGCGCCCGCACCGTCGATTTCCGCAACGTGCTGATCGTGATGACCTCGAACCTCGGTTCGGATTATCTGGTCAACCAGGCCGAGGGCGAGGACACCAAGGCGGTCGAGCGCGACGTGATGAATGTCGTGCGCGGCCACTTCCGCCCCGAATTCCTCAACCGGGTCGACGAGATCATCCTGTTCCACCGGCTGCGGCGCGAGGACATGGGGGCGATCGTCGACATCCAGTTCAAGCGGCTGGCGAAGCTGTTGGAGGATCGCAAGATCGAGCTGGCGCTCGACCCCAAGGGCCGCCAGTGGCTCGCCGACAAGGGCTACGACCCGGCTTATGGCGCGCGTCCTTTGAAGCGCGTGATCCAGAAATGGGTGCAGGACCCGCTGGCGCAGTCGCTGCTCGCCGGCGAGGTGCAGGACGGGCAGACGATCAAGGTCAGCGCCGGCCATGGCCGGCTGACCATCGACGGCAAGCCGGTCGGGGCGGAGCCGCAGGAGGCCGGCGCGACGAAATCGCCGACGGTGGTGAGCTTCCCCAAGGGCGCGTGACGCGCCGCCGATCCGGCCATCAAATGGCCGGATCGGCGCGCTAGCCGGTGAAGGATTGAGGCAGGAGCGGGACGCGATGCGTGGGTTTCTCGGCGGGTCGGCCCCGGCTGTCGCGGTGCGGCTGCTGGTCGTCTCGTTTGTCGTCGGCCTGCTGCTGGCGATGTTCGGCTTCGATCCGGAATCGATCTATCAGCGCTTCGCCGAGATGATCCAGCATGTGATCGAGTTCGGCCTGACCGACCTGCGCCATTTCGGCCGCATCCTGCTGACCGGCGCGATGGTGGTGGTGCCGATCTGGTTCATCCTGCGCCTGATGGATATGCGCCGGGCGCCGTGAGACGCTGCGTGGCGCCTGACAGGAGTTGCGATCATGCGCGTATCGATCGGCATCGTCTTGGTTTCAGCGACAATCGGCTTGCTCGGCTCGGCGACGGCGGCTGCGGGCGGCATGGGCGACCCCAGCACCCATCTGCGCGAGATGAACGCGATCTGCGAAATGCAGCGGCGCGGGCAGGGGCCGCTTTCCCCCGATATGTGCCTGCCCGAATGGCCGCCCGGCCCGGTGCATGAAGATCGCCGCCGGCGTTAAGTCTCGCGCGCGCCGGTCCGAGTTTTTGCGAAATATCGCCGCGCCTCGCACGCAAGCCGGCATGAACGGACCTTAATATTCGCGCCATCTGACGCTCATGGCCGATGACTATGTTGGTGGCATCGAAAGAACGGAATCAACCGCCTTTTCGGAGCCACGCCATGACTGAGCAATCCTCCCATTTCGCGCGCCGCCGCCCGGTTCTCGCCTCGGCCGCCGCGCTCGCCATCGCCGCTTCGGGCGTGTTGGCGCTGTCGATGCAGTCCGGTTCGACCGCCGTCGCCGGCGCGGTGGAGGCGCCTGCGTCCGTCGCCGCCAGCGCGCCCTCCTTCGCCGATGTCGTCTCGCACGTGAAGCCCGCCGTCGTCTCGGTGCGCGTCAATATTCAGGACGCGACGGCGACCGAGGGCGACGACAGCGAGGGCCTCGACCAGCTGCCGCCGGAGATGCGGCAGTTCTTCAAGCGTTTCGGCGGCTCCCCGAATTTCGGCAAACCGATCGTGCGCCACGGCGTCGCGCTCGGCTCCGGCTTCATCATTTCCGCCGACGGCTATGTCGTCACCAACAATCATGTCGTCGAACACGGCGGCAAGACCGTCAAGGTGACGCTCGACAGCGGCAAGGAGATGGACGCCGACGTGATCGGGACCGACCAGAAGACCGATCTCGCCGTGCTCAAGATCAAGGGCGCGACCGATCTGCCTTATGTGCGGTTCGCCAAGGAACTGCCGCGCATCGGCGATTGGGTGCTGGCGATCGGCAACCCGTTCGGCCTCGGCGGCACGGTGACGGCCGGCATCGTCTCGGCGGAGGGCCGCGACATCGGCTCGGGGCCGTATGACCAGTTCATCCAGATCGACGCGCCGATCAACAAGGGCAATTCCGGCGGCCCGACCTTCAACCTCAAGGGCGAGGTGGTGGGCGTCAACACCGCGATCTTCTCGCCCACCGGCGGCAGCGTCGGCCTCGGCTTCGCCATTCCCGCCGATACCGTCAATACGATCGTCAGCGAGCTGGAGCATGGCGGCGTCAAGCGCGGTTATCTCGGCGTGCAGATCCAGGCGGTGACGCCGGAGATCGCCGACAGCCTCGGCCTGAAAAACACCGAGGGCGCGCTGGTGGCGGAGACGCAGCCCGACACGCCGGCGGCGGCGGCCGGCCTCAAGTCCGGCGACGTGATCGTCAAGTTCAACGACGAGGCGGTCAAATCGGCCGGCGACCTCACCCGCAAGGTCGGCGCGGTCAAGCCGGGCGAGAAGTCGCAACTGACCTTCATCCGCGACGGCCAGGAAAAGACCGCCTCGGTGACGCTGGCGACGCTCGACGGCGCCAAGGTCGCGACCGCCGAGCATGACGACGGCCAGGGCAAGGACGCGCTGACGCTCGGCCTGCAACTCGCCCCCTCCGACAAGGGCAAGGGCGTCGAGGTGGTCAATGTCGATCCCAACGGCGCGGCGGCCGCCAAAGGCCTGAGCGCCGGCGACGTGATCCTCGAAGTCGCGGGCAAGCCGGTGTCGACGCCGCAGCAGGTCAAGGCCGAGATCGCGGCGGCCAAACAGGACGGCAAGAAGGCCGTGCTGATGCTGGTCCGAAACGACAAATCGTCGCGCTTCGTCGCGTTCGAATTCCCGAAGGCGTAAGGCCGCCGATCGGGTGGGTTGGATAGCGGCGCCAATCAAGGCGGACGCTGCTTCCGTCATGGCCGGGGCTTGTCCCGGCCATCCCGCCGTGACGTGATACGGTTTTCGGTTGAATGGTTCGCATCTCTCACCCCGTCATTGCGAGCGAAGCGAAGCAATCCAGGTTTCCGCCGCGCCGGGCTTTTCCGATTGGCGTGCGATCTCTCAGAGATGGATTGCTTCGCTGCGCTCGCAATGACGAATACCGACGGCTTCTTCCAGAAGCCGTATTGTTTGTTTGTCAAACAACCAATGGTCGCTTCGATCAGCCGCGCAGACGGCCGCAACAAGCCGGCCATGAAGCGGTCGGTTTGCCCGGCCGCTGCTATCCCGCCTTCGCCAAAACCTTGGCGTCGAGCAGGTTGTAGAGCGGGTTGTCGGTCTCGAACACCTGCTCCACGACGCGCACGCAGACGCGTTTCGCCCCGCGCTCCAGCAGGAAATCGGCGAGTTGCGCCGCCTTGTCGCGCGGCGCCAGGAAGGCGATCTCGCCGCCCGCGCCATTGGCCGGCTCGGCGGTGGCGCCGAAGGTTGACGCCGCCTCGGCGATGATCGGCAGGCCGCGCTCGGGCAGGAAGGCGCGCACCTCGCGCGAGCGGCGCGCCTTTTCCGACGCCGCCAGCCGCGACAGGATCGTGCGCGCCGACGCGCGCGCTTCCGGCGTCCAGTCCGCCTTGATCGAGGCGGCGAGATTGGCCTCGCTCTTCAGGATCACGCCGTCCTCGATGATCTTCAGCGCATTGGCGGCCAGCGTCGCCCCCGTCGTCGTGATGTCGACGATCAGTTCGGCCGAGCCGGAGGCCGGCGCGCCCTCGGTCGCGCCCAGGCTCTCGACGATGCGGTAGTCGCTGACGCCGTGTTCGTTGAAGAAGCGGCGGGTCAGGTTGACGTATTTGGTCGCCACCCGCATCCGCTCGCCGCGCCGCGCCCGGTAATGCGCGCAGACGTCTTCGAGATCGGCCATGTTGCGCACGTCGATCCAGGATTGCGGCGCCGCCACCACGACATTGGCGCGCCCGAAGCCGAGCGGCGTCAGCAGCGCCAGCCGGCTGTCGACGTCGCCGACCTGCTCGCGCACCAGATCCTCGCCGGTGACGCCGAGATGCGCGGCGCCGGCGGCGAGCTGTCCGACGATCTCGGACGCCGAGAGAAAAGCGACCTCGACGCCGGGCAGGCCGGCGATCGCGCCGCGATAATCGCGCGCGCCGCGTCCCTGCGCGATGTCGAGCCCGGCGCGGGCGAAATAATCGTAGGTGTTTTCTTGCAGCCGCCCTTTCGAGGGCACGGCGAGGATCAGGGTCATCGCGCCGTCTCCGCCTTCAGGCGATCGAGCCAGATCGCCGCCCCCACCGCCGGCGTCTCCTCGTCGGCGCCGAGTTTTCGCGCCAGGCCGTCGTAGCGGCCGCCGCCCAGCACCGGCGCGGCCTCCGGCCGGGCGGGGTCGAACGCCTCGAACACGAAGCCGGTGTAATAATCGAGATCGCGCACGAAGCCGGCGGAATAGGTGAAATCGTCGATCTCCAGCCCGGCGGCGGCGAGAAAGCCGACGCGCTCGTCGAACGAGGCCAGCGCCTTGTCGATGTCGAGCCCGGATTCCTTCGCCAGCGCCCGCAATTGCCGCGAGGCTTCGTCGGGATGGCCGGATATTGCGAGGAACCGCGCCAGCGCCTGGGTCTGCTCCTCGCCGGGGCCGGCGTCGGCGCGGCTGGCGGCCTGCTCCAGGAAGCGGTCGGCGATCTCGCCGGGGCTGCGCCCGCCGACGGTGGCGATGCCGGCGATGGCGAGCAGGTCCTGCACCAGAGCCTTGGCCCCGTCGTGGTCGGCGCGCTCCAGCGCCGCCAGCACGCCGGCCTTGGAGAATGGCGTCAGGCCGCTGCGGTCGAGCAGTTTTTCGAGCGAGGCGCCGCGCGCGACGCCGCGCCGCACGCGCCGGCGCCAATATTCCGGCAGGCCGAGCGCGCCGATCACGCCGTCGAACACCCGCGCGTCGCCGATCCGGACCTTCAGCTTGCCCGAACCGGCCGCCTCCGCGCCCGCCAGCGTCAGCGCGAGGATCTCCGCATCCGCCGCCTCGATGTCGCGGCGGCCGAAGCTTTCGAGCCCGGTCTGCAACAATTCGCCGTCGCGCTGGGCGCGGGCGCGGAACACCGGCCCGAGATAGCAGGCGCGGGCCTCCTTCGCCTTGGCCGGCGCGGCCAGATGCATCAGGCAGACGGGAATCGTATAATCCGGCCGCAGGCACAATTCCTCGCCGTCCGGCCCCGAGGTCAGGAACAGCCGGCCGCGAATATCCTCGCCCGACATGTCGAGGAACGGCGCGGTCGGTTGCAGCACCGCCGGCTCGACGCGGCTGAACCCCGCATTCTCGAAATAGCGCAACGCCTGCTCGCCCGCCGCGCGGCCGGCGCTAGAATTCTGACCCACGAGGCTCCCCTACGTTGCCGGCTTCTTTAACAAACCGCGACGGCGCCCGCAGCCTATTTCGCGGCTAAGGTGAATGGGGCGCGAAACACACTTAAAATGTGTTTAGCTTTGCCTTGGGACCGCCATCCTGCGCAGGTTATGGCGGGGCTCGTCACCTCAGGCGTTTGCGGGGACTTTTCTTGCGGCTGATTCGTCTGGTCCTGTGCCTTCTGTGTCTGGCGCTCGCCGGTGTCGCGCACGCGGCCGAGGATAGCGCGCGCGATACGCTCGACGCGGTGAAATCGTCGCTGAGCGAGATCGACGACGAATTGAAGCTCGACAATCTCAGCGACAGCCAGCTCGCGCAATTGCGCGTCCGCGCCGAGCCGTTGTCGGGCCAGTTGCAGGGCGTGATCGCCGAACTCGCCCCCCGGCTCGACGCCTCGCGCAAGCGCCTGGCCGAGTTGAAGCCCAAGAGCCCCGACGGCAAGAGCCCCGACGCCAAGGGCGCCGACGTCGCGGCGCTGCCCGATTCGGCCGCCGCCGAACTCAAGAGCGAGCAGGCCAAGTTCGACAAGCTCGACGCCGACCTGCGCTCCGCCCGCGCCGCGCTGCTGCAAACCGACGATTATATCGCCCGCATCAGCAGCCGCCGGCGCGAGATCTTCACCAAGCAGACGTTCGCCCGTTCGACCAGCGTGCTCAGCCCGCTGCTGTGGCTGTCCGTGGCGCGCGAATTGCCGGGCGACGTCGCCTCGTTCCAGCATCTGCTCGCCGATTCGGCGCGCGGCCTCGCCCAGCGCGCGAGCTGGGTTCAGCTTGGCGGTTTCTTCGGGCTGTGTCTGGCGCTGCTGCTGCTGGCGGCGCCGCTGCGCTGGGTGGCGCGTCGCGTCATCGCCCCTTCGCCCGAGGAAAAGGGGCCCGGACGGCTGCGCAAGGCGATGGTGGCGCTGTGGACCCTCGCCGTGCTCGCGGCGCTGCCGCTGGTGGCGCTCGGCATCGTCTCCTACGCGCTCGACGTGTTCGACATTTCCGACCCCCGGCTGCAAGGCGTGGTCAGCGCGCTGCTCGACGGGCTGCGGCTGATCGCGCTCGCCAACGCCTTTGCGCAGGCGCTGCTCGCGCCCCGGCGGCCGCGCTGGCGCATGGCGCCGATGGGCGACGAGGCGGCGCGGCGGCTGACCTGGCTGGCGCTGGCGGTCGCGGTGTCCTGGGCCGCCGCCCGCATCGTCGAGGCGATCGCCGAATCGGTGCTGTCCTACAACCTTCTGGTGCTGACGCGGGCGCTGTCGGCGCTCGCCATCGCCGCGCTGGCGGCCGAGGCGTTCCGCAAGCTCGACCGCTCCGCCGACGCGCAGGCGGCGAGCCGCGATGTCGGCCGGCCGCTGCGGACCTTCGCCTGGATCTATATCGTCGCGATCTTCGCCTGCGCGCTCGCCGGCTATATCGCGCTGGCGACCTATCTGATCGACCATGCGCTGCAATTCCTCGGCGTCGCCAGCGCGCTCTATCTCGCCGACGCCTTGTTGCAGGAAAGCTGCGAGCGGCTGCTGCGGCCGAAATCGACCTTCGCCATGAGCCTGATGGCGACGCTCGGCCTGCGGCGCGGCGGGCTGGAGCAGTTCCTCGTGCTGTTGCAGGGCGTGGCGCGGCTCGCCGTGGTGGCGATCGCGCTGATCGTCGCCATCGGCCCGTTCGGGATGCCGAGCCAGGATCTGCTGGCGACGCTGCGCACCGCTTATTTCGGCGTGCAGGTCGGCGGCGTGACGCTGTCGCTGTCGTCGATGGTGATGGCGGTGGTGGTGTTCCTCGTCATTATCGCGATGACGCGGGCGGGCCAGACCTGGCTCGGCGAGCGCTACCTGCCGCGCACCTCGCTCGACGCCGGGGTGAAGAACTCGATCCGCACCATTTTCGGCTATGTCGGCGTGGTGGCGGCGCTGCTGGCGGGCGGCTCGCGGCTCGGCGTCGACACCGACCGGCTCGCCTGGGTCGCCGGCGGTCTCTCGGTCGGCATCGGTTTCGGCCTGCAAGGCATCGCCAACAATTTCATCTCCGGGCTGATCCTGCTGTGGGAGCGCGGCATCCGCGTCGGCGACTGGGTGGTGGTCGGCCAGGAGCAGGGGTTCGTGCGCCGCATCAACGCGCGCTCGACCGAGATCGAGACCTTTGAGCGCGCCACCCTGATCGTGCCCAACCTGTCGCTGGTGACCGGCTCGGTGAAGAACTGGATGCACACCGACCGCGTCGGGCGCATCATGATCACCGTCAACGCGGCGTTCGAGAGCGACCCCGAAATCGTGCGCGCCCTGCTGATCGACGCGGCCAAGGCGCAGGACGCGGTGCTGTCGATCCCCGCGCCGCTGGCTCTGTTCAGCGATTTCGGCGACTGGTCGATGAAGTTCACCCTGATCGCCTTCGTCGAGGACGCGCTGCTGGGGGACCGGGTCAAATCCGAATTGAATTTCGACATCATGGCGCGGATGCGGGCGGCCGGCCTGCGCTTTCCCTATCCGTTCCCGGTCGGCAACGTCGAGACGGAGCGCGGGCCGAACACATCGCGGCTGGCGTGAGCGCCTGGCTAGCACGAGGGGGCAAGCCTCTTTTTCGTCGGAGCCATACAGGCCACGGCCAAGACCAGCAGCGGCGTCGTCACCGCCGCCAATCCGGCGAAGAACAGCGGATTGGGCGCAAACTTCAGTTCCGGCAGCCAGAACGACATCGGCCACGACACCAGCGCCGAAAGCGGCGGGATGATAAGAAAAAACATCGTGACGTAGCCATTGTCGTTCTGGGTCGAGCTGAGGGCGGCCTGATAGGCCACGCGCCCCGCCGCAGCGGATGCGAGCGTGCCCAGGAACAGCAGAAGCAGCGCCACGACGGCGACGTGGGGAAGATGGGTTGCGCCGCGCGCGTGCGTCCAAACGGCCGCGGGGATCAGCACCAGCGCCGACACCAGGAAATTGGCGCCGACAGCGGCGTTCTCATCGTAGTCGGAGAACCAGAGGTAGACGAGCGTGCCGCTGAGCGCGAACAGAATCGGCACCGGGAGCGCGTAGATCCACTGGTTCCGCAGGGCGCTTGCGATCACGTCGGCGAAAAGCGCGCTCGATCCGCGATCGAGCTGGCTCCATGTTATCGCCATCGCGCCGAAAAAGGCGAAGCCGAAGCAGCCGAAGAACATCAGCGCCGAGCGCGGCAGCGGCTTGCGCGAGACGACAAAGGCGACCAGCGCCGCCCAGAACGGCGACAGGTTCAGCACTGTGGCGACAATGATGGGATGGGCGCTGCCGAGCCCGAAATCGTATAGCGTGACGCCCGCGAGGCCGACGCCGAGCAGCACGGCGAATTTCGGCCATGCGCTGGGCGAGGTGACGAGCGTGATGAAATCGCGCCGCGCCTCCGGCCGCGACAGCAGCAGCGGCAGCGAGGCGAGCAGGGCGGCCTGGGTTATGGCGATGAAATCGACCAACGGCAGCATGCGCGCGGCCATCGCGGAGAACGGCGCCTGCAACGCCAGCAGCGCCGCCGCGACCAGCGCATGAACCGTGCCCAGGCGATAGTCGGCGCCGGGTGCGCGCGCCTTCGCGAACGTCCTTGGGGCCGGTTCGGGCCATTTTTCCGCCATCGCCGCGCGCCGCGTGGGGGCCGCTTCGGTCTCGGCGGAGGCGCAAGTATCTTCCGCTCTATATTTGGAATTCATTGTCGCGCCCTCCCAATAGGCGCGCCGGACGCGCGCGCTTTGGTCGGAGAATTGTCAGTTATTGTCTGCTAAATTCCATTCGCAACGACTTATATTACTTCCACTATTCGCGATATTTCAAATACATTAATGACCGCTATTCTTTCGCTTCGCCGCTTCTTAAAAGCGAAGGCATTTGCGGGGGTTGCCCTGAAAACCGCCATGCGTTCGCAGTTGCGCGATAGCCATTTTCGATCGCCCGCAGCGCCGCGTTGCCGGCGGTCGCAACCGGAGAGCCGGCCAAAGCGGCTCCAACCCCGCCATTGCCAAAATCCGCAAACCTCACTATGGGAAAACTCCCACCTCCCCCGCGTCGCGGACATGTTCCGCACGCCCCCCTGCGCGACGCCCCAAGGTTTTCTCCTCCGGGAGCCGGGCGCGCATCCCGAACGAGATGACATGAGCCTCGCCTCATCTACCGAAAGCCCCATCCGGGAAGTCAAACTCAAAGACCTGAAGAAGAAATCGCCGACCGAACTGCTCGCTTTCGCCGAGGAGCAGGAGGTCGAGAACGCCTCCATCATGCGCAAGCAGGAGCTGATGTTCGCCATTCTCAAGCAATTGGCGAGCCGCGACATCGAGATCATCGGCGAAGGCGTGGTCGAAGTGTTGCAGGACGGGTTCGGCTTCCTGCGCTCCGCCGACGCCAATTACCTGCCCGGCCCCGACGACATCTACATCTCGCCGAGCCAGATCCGCCGCATGGGCGTGCGCACCGGCGACACGGTCGAGGGCGTGATTCGCAGCCCCAAGGAGGGCGAGCGCTATTTCGCGCTGATGAAGGTCAACGGCATCAATTTCGAGGACCCGGAGAAATCGCGCCACAAGGTGCATTTCGACAATCTGACGCCGCTCTATCCGCACCAGCGGCTCAAGCTGGAAATCGACGATCCCACCCGCAAGGACATGTCGAGCCGCGTGATCGACATCGTTTCCCCCATCGGCAAGGGCCAGCGCGCGCTGATCGTCGCGCCGCCGCGCACTGGCAAGACCGTGCTGTTGCAGAACATCGCGCAATCCGTCAGCGCCAATCACCCCGAGTGCTATCTCATCGTGCTGCTGATCGACGAGCGGCCGGAGGAAGTCACCGACATGCAGCGCTCGGTGAAGGGCGAGGTCGTCTCCTCGACCTTCGACGAGCCGGCCGCGCGCCACGTCCAGGTCGCCGAAATGGTGATCGAGAAGGCCAAGCGCCTCGTCGAGCATGGCCGCGATGTGGTTATCCTGCTGGACTCGATCACCCGTCTCGGGCGCGCCTACAACACCGTAGTTCCCTCGTCGGGCAAGGTTTTGACCGGCGGCGTCGACGCCA
>JAGWRL010000002.1 GCA_028876585.1 Pseudomonadota bacterium
ATGTCGCAGGTCGCGCGCGCCTCGGCGACGGTCACGTGCCACGGCAGGATCGTGACGTCGGGCTGGAGATGGCGCCACAGCGCCTCGATGAAGGCGAAATTGCCGAGATTTTCGCCACTGGCGCGGAACAGCGCTTCGGACGTGTTGAGAAAGCAATCCTCGTATCGCCTGGACGGCGCCAGCAAGCCTACGCGCATGTTCCCGTCCCGCAGCCGCCGGGTGGTACAGGAAACCTGCTTTCGCCGCAATGCGGCCAAGGCTTGTGTTTACGCGCGAAGGCTGGTTTAGCCGCCCGGTTCGGTATCGGAGGAAGTCCTTCAGCGATGGCAAGTTTGCGGCGCGCGACTTCGAACATCGCCGCCCAGGTCGTGAGCCTCGCGGCGGGCGTGATCGACCGCATCGTGCTGGTCGGTCTGCTGCTGCGCGTCTGGGGCGACGATGTGTTCGCCTCCTACGCCATCGTGCAGTCCTGGGCCGGCCTGCTGCTGATGGTTGAACTCGGCGCGCAGATCTATTTCCAGAACGAGGAGCAGAACGCGCATGTGCGCGGCGACAAGGCGCGCTTCCGCCGCATCGCCGCGATCCATCTCGGCCTGTCGCTCTGCGTCGTCGCGCCGCTGGCGGCGCTGTTCAGTCTGATCGTCGCCTCGGGAAGCGCCGACAACGTGCTGCGGCTGCCGCAATTCGATCTGATGTCGGCGCGCTGGACGCTCTGGTTGCTGGGAATCGGCAATCTGCTGTCGGTATTGCGCGCGCCCGCCAGCACGGTGTTCTCGGCCACCGGCGATTTCGCCTATGTCACGCTGATCTCGGCCGGCTCGGTGGTGGTCAACACGCTGGCGGCGTTCGTCGCCGTCAGCCTGGGCGCCTCGCCGCTGACGGTCGCGATCCTGTTCTTCTCGCTCTATGGCGTCGGCGCGGCGTTGTTCTTCCACCTCGCGCTGCGCGCCCGGCGCGGCGAATGGGCGGCCTCGCCGGCGCTGCCGAGCCGGGCCGAGTTCCTCAGCGCCGTCAATCACGTCAAATGGTTCGCGCTGCAAATGATCGCGCCGACGGTGTGGCTGCAAACGCCGGTGCTGGTGTTCGCCAGCGAAGGCGTCGCCGGCGCGGAGATCGCGGCGTTCCTCTTGATGCGCACGATGGTCAACCAGATCCGGCAATCGTTCCAGTTCGCCGCCGTCGGCGCCGGGCTCGAAATCGCCACCTACAGCCACGCCGGCGAACACGCGCGCGCCTGGGAGATCACGGCGCAGGTCGGCCGCATGACCACCGTCATCAGCGGCGTGTTCATCGGCGGCATCCTCGCCTTCGGCCCGACCGTGACCTATTACTGGGCGGGCCAGCGCGGCCTCTACGATCCCCGCATCGCCGCGGCGATGCTGCTGCCGCTGCTGATCGTCGCGCCGCTGCAACAGCCGGTGGCGCTGCTGCAATACACCAATCGCTCGCGCGAGATCGGCCTGTTGCGGCTGGGACTGGTGGTGTTCGGCCCGCTCGGCTGCGTGCTGGGCGAGCGGCTAGCCGGCCCGCCCGGCGTCGCGGCGGGTCTCGGCGTCGCCGAAATCCTCGCCTACGCGCTGGTTGCGCCGCGTCTGGCGGTGATGCCCTCGATCTCCGGCTTCTTCCCCTATTTCGGCAGGACGCTGGCGATCGGCGCGGCGACCGCCGCGCTCAGCGGCGGCGCGGCTTATGCGCTGCACGCCCTCATTCGCCCGGTCACGCTGCCGCTGTTCCTCGCCGAGGGTCTGGTGTGGGGTTGCCTGATCGTGCTGCCGCTGGTTTATAGCGCGCTGCCCGAGCCCCTGAAGCGCGCCGCCCGCGCGCGGCTGGGCCCGGTGTGGCGGGGGGCCTCGCGCTGAACGTGCTTTTCGCGCTGTCGAAGATCGGCTGGTTGTTCGCCGCGCCGAGCCGCGTGTTGCTGCTCGCGGCGCTGGCGGGGCTCTTGCTGCGCCGCCGCGCGCTCACGCTCGCCGCGCTCGCGCTGATGGCGGCGGCGGCGATCCTGCCGCTCGGCGGCTTCGCCCTGGCGCGGCTGGAGGCGACGTTTCCGCCGCTGGCGGCGCCGGCGCGGATCGACGGCATTCTGGTGATCGGCGGCGCGCTCAACGCGCCGCGCTATGACAAATGGCCCGGCTCCGGCTTCGATCCCGCCATCGGCCGGTTGTTCGAGGCGGCCCGGCTCGCCAAGGCCTATCCGCAGGCGCGCCTGCTCGACATCGGCGGCCCCAATCCACACGCCGCCGACCGGCGCGCCGAGGCGGACGCCGCCGCCGACGTGCTGGTGCGGCTCGGCGTGGCGCGCGAACGGATCGAGATCGAGCGCGAATCGCGCAACACCTACGAGAACGCCGTCAATGCGGCCGCGATCGCCCATCCCAAGCCGGGTGAAACCTGGGTGCTGATCACCTCGGCCTTCCACATGCCGCGCGCGTTCGGCTGTTTCCGCGTCGCCGGCTTCGCCCCGCTCGCCGATCCCGTCGATTATCACTGGATCGGCGACGTCGGGCCCGGCTTCGACGTCGCCGGCGGGCTGGAGACGCTCGATCTGGCTACGCACGAGTTTTTCGGGCTGGCGAGCTATCGCGCGATGGGGCGCACCGACGCGCTGTGGCCGGGGCCGTAGGGGCTTGGCGCTGAGGTTTGGCGCGCGACGTAAATGTCGCTGATGTGCGGCCGACGTTTCGGTGAGTTACTTTACAAGGCGCCGAAAGATTCACGAGCACGAGGGTTGCTTCGAGTTGATCAATACCCCAGGCTGACACTGCAAAGTTTGTTGTCAATTGAAATGATTCTAATTCGTATGAAATGATTCTAATTCGCACATCGAAAAAATGAGAATTGCACAATAGAAATTAAAATTTACACTTTTACATTTCAGTGTTACATTAAGTTGATTGGTTCGGCGGCCTGTTTCCATACTTAAATGCAGTCAAAGCGCCAAGTAGCCCAGTAATAGCCGTAATCAATGGGATAATCATTTCCGTTACGACCGTCTTCGTCTCATTCATAATTTCCTCGTTTCTTTGGTGCTGCCGCTCCGCGCTTATCTGGTTGATTTTGGCATTCAAATCGCTCTGATACTTATTCTCCGCAGCTTTTGCTTCTTCGTTCCATTTTGCAATTTCCTCTGGGCTCGCATCGACAAGCGTCGTCGTAGGAACGTCAGCGGAAACCTCCTTCATGGACGTAACAACTTGAGGGATCGACGTTTTGAAAGGGCCTATATTCACCATTTTATTTTCGATACGTGATTCTGGCACCTGCGTGGTCACGCGCCGAATTGACGTAACCGAGTGACCCGCCGGTTTCGGTGGAAGAACTACCGGCGGAATCGATTTCTTGGCTTCTTCAATAATATCTGAAGCAGTTGCCGTTTTTGTGCTTGACACACCACCGACTAGATAATTGCCCGCAAAAAAACTTCCAACCATTGCCAAAAGAACAAAAAATGTTCCCCAAGTCGATATTCGCATCTCGCGCCTCCCCTGCGCTACATCGCTTCTCGAAACTTAGCTGGAAAACCGCTACTATGAATCTCAGAAATACTCCGTGTTTCGAATGATCGCAATTCCCCGCCGCCAACTTTCGCTTTGGGTCGATTGCAGCCGACGCACCATTGCGTATCAACAGTCTTATTTGGACCGCTAGCGTTTGGAACATCGCGCCGCCGCCCTGCTCCACCTTGACGGGGAGCGTTGGGGAGTGGGTGAAAAGCGCTGCGCTTTCAGAATCTTGAGGTGCCACTACGTTGGCGCTCCCCTGATTCCACCCAATCGCCGCGCACTCTAGCCGAGAAACCCCGCCGTCGCCGCCTCCAGCCGCCGCGCGAAGGCCGAGAAGCTGAATTCGTCCCGCCAGCGTCGCTGTCCCTGCTCCCCCATTCTGGCGGCAAGGTCGCGCTCGCGCAGCAGCCCCACCAGCGCCTCGACCAGCCGGCCCTCGTTGTCGCGCGCGAGGTTGAACCCGGTCGACCCGTCGACATTGACCTCGGCGCCGGCGTCGGCGAGCGAGGCGATCACCGGCAGCCCGCGCCGCATCGCCTCGATGAACACCAGCCCGAACCCCTCGGTGAGGCTCGGCATCGCGAACACGCTGGCGCGCGCCCACACCGCCTCGATCTCATCCTCCGGCACGAAGCCCGCCACCTCGATCGAGGCCGCCGCCGAGGATTGCCGCGCGAGTTCGCGCAACGGCTCCAGCCCCGGCCCCTTGCCGACCAGCAGCAGCCGCGCGTCCGGCACGGCGGCGACGACGCGCGGCCATAGCGAGACCAGCACGCCCTGCCCCTTCGGCCAGCCGGGTTCGACCCGCCCCAGCAGCAGCGCCGTCGGCGGCCCCGAAGGGGGCGCGAGCGGCGCGGCCTCGTCGGCATAGGCGCCGAGCCGGCAGAGTTTCACATTGGCGAGCTTGCCGAGCGTCGGCTCGGCGCGCGCCAGCGTATAGGCGCTGTTGACCAGCACCAGATCGGCGCGCGCCAGCGCCGCCGCGCGGTCGGCGCGCACCTCGTCCCACACCTCGATGCCATGCGCCCAAACCGCATAGGGCCGGCGCGGCCACAGCAGCGCCGCGCTGCGCGCGCTGCCGGCGAAATCATACAGGAACCGCCCCGGCGCGAGGCTCGCCCGCTCCAGCCCGATGAGGAAGCGCGCGCGCGAGCCGCCATAGGCGCGGACCGGCGCGCCCTCGATGGCGAAATCGCCGCGCTCCATGCAGGCGTGGCCGCGCGTCGGCGCCAGCCGCGCCAGCGCCTTGGCGGAAACCCGCGCCACTTCCGCGATGCCGCCGTTGCCCGGCCGCAGATATTGCGCGGCCAGATGAAGTCTCGATCTGGCGCTGCTCACCGCTTGGCCAAGGCCCCGCTGGCGCGCGGCTCCGGCGCCTCGGCGAGGCGGGCCTGATAGACGCCGTAATTCTCCATCACCCGCATCACGTAATCGCGGGTTTCGTCAAAGGGGATGCGCTCGACCCAATCGACGATGTCGGCGCCGTTGCGCGGATCGCCGAACGCGTTGACCCATTGCGCCACCCGGCCCCCGCCTGCGTTATAGGCCGCCGCCGCCATCGGCAGCGATCCGCCCTCCGCCGTCACCAATTGGCCGAGGAACGCCGCGCCCAGTTGCATGTTGTAGCTGGGATCCGACAGCAGCCGGCCGTAATCGTAGGCGACGCCGGCCTTGCGCGCGGTGTCGGCGGCGGTGGTCGGCAGGATCTGCATCAGCCCCTTGGCGCCCGCGCCCGACGCGGCGCGCGGGATGAACTCGCTCTCCTGCCGCGCCACCGCCAGCACCTGCCCCAAAGCCGCCGAGCCGCTGAGCGGCTCGAACTCCGGCAGGCCGAAGGTCGGGAACGCGACCGCGTCGAGCGGGAAACCGCGCTCGGTGGCGAGCTTGCCGAACACCACGTTGGTCGCCGCGCTGGCGCGCTCGCGCAGCACCTGCGCGAGCGCGGCCAGTTGCGCCTCGTCGTCCCACGCCTTCGCCGCCGCATAGGCGACGGGGGCGACGAAATCGTCGAGCCCGGCGGCGAGATAGAGTTCGATCACCCGCGTCGCCTCGGCGCGCTCATCGCCCGTCGCGGCGACGGCGGGGCGGCGCAGCGTCACCTCGGTCGCGCCCAGTTTCTGCGCCGCGAGCTGGCCGTAATAGGCGATCGGATAGGCCGCCGCCTTGCCATAGAAGGCGCGCGCCTCGTCCATCGCCCCCGCCGCTTCGGCGGCGCGGCCGCGCCAGTAATGGGCGCGCGCGATCGAGATCGGCGTCTCGGCGGCTTGCGCGGCGGCGGCGAAATGCGGCGCGGCGCGGGCGGGATCGTTGAGAAAGCGCAGCGCGACCCAGCCGGCGAAGAACGCCGCGTCGACCCTGGCCGGCGAGGAGCGCGCGATCGCCTCGTCGCTGACCTTGTAGGCCTTGTCGTTTTCGCCGCGGTCGAGCAGCAGCCGCGCCACCATGCGCCGCTCGCTCCACCATTTGTCGGGATCGACCAGTTTGGCGGCGTCGTGCGGCGCCAGCGCCAGCCAGGCGGCCGCCTCGTCGAGCCGTCCGGCGCGGCGCGCGTCCTGGACATGGGCGAACAGGAAGCCGGGATCGGAGCGCGCCGCCGGCGGCACGGCCGAGGAGGTGCGCGCCGTCAACGGCCCCTTCGCCGCCTCCCAGCGCGCCCGGATCAGCGCCTGAATGTCGGGGCCGGCCAAGGTCGCGGCGCGCCACGCGGCGCCGCCGCGCTCGGCGTAGAGCAGCCGGCTCGCGCGGGCGGCGTGATCCTCGCGCGTCAGGAGGACGGCGAACTCGCGCAGGATCGCGGTTTCGGTCGCCGCG
>JAGWRL010000108.1 GCA_028876585.1 Pseudomonadota bacterium
CCCCGCCCTGCGCGCGCACAAACACCGCGCCGCCGAGCGAGCGGGCGGCGAAAGCGTCCGCGCCAACGCGGGTGACGATCAGCGCGATTCCATAAGGCCGGCCGCCGGGCGGGGCGATCGTCCCGAGCGGGAACAGCAGCCGCCCGCCCGGGGGAAGGCGCTCCAGCCACGCCGGCGCCGGGCGGTCGACGGCGAAATTGACATAGACGACGTCGCAAGCCTCGCGCGGCCAGTCGGCGCCGTCGCCCGTGATCACGCTCACGTTGCGATAGGCGGCGAGATGGGCGCGCGCCGCCGCCGCGAGATCGGCTTCGAACTCGATCGCCGTCACTTGGCCCTGCGCGCCGCAGAGCCGCGACAGGATCGCCGTGTAATAGCCGGCGCCGGCGCCGATGTGGCAGACCCGTTCGCCGCTCCTCACCCCAGCCGCGTGCAGCCAGGCCGCGTGCAGCGACGGCGAGCCGTTGTTGATCAGCTTCTCCGGCTTCAGCGCGACGAGCACGTCCTGATAGAGCCGCGCCGGATCGGCGGTGGCGTCGGCGTATTCGAGGTCGCCGGAGACCAGCCACGGCGGGGGGCCGAGGAAGGCCTCGCGCGGCGTGGCGGCGAAGGCGCGCTCCAGCCGCCAGTCGCCGGCGGCGCCGGCCCGCGCCAGCATGCGCCGGGCGTAATCGGCGCGCACGCCAGCGAGCGCGCCTTGGTCCATGCTTTTCATCGCCGCCGCTCCGATCCCGGCGCGGCCCGGGGCGTCAGGCCAGCGCGATGCGGGGGTTGGGGCCGGCCGAGCGCACCGCTTCGTCCGCGTCGTCCTCGAACTTGCGGAAATTGTCGCGGAACATCTGCACCAGCCGTCCCGCCGTCTCGGCGAATTCCTGCTTCTTGCGCCAGGTGCGGACGGGATCGAGGATATGCGGCTCGACGCCCGGCACCTCGCGCGGCACGGCGAGGCCGAAATGCGGGTCGGTGCGGAAATCCGCCTTCTGCAACGAACCGTCGAGCGCGGCGGCGAGCAGGCGGCGGGTCACGCGGATCGGCATCCGCCGCCCGACGCCAAATTTGCCGCCGGTCCAGCCGGTGTTGACGAGCCAGCAATCGACGTGGTGGCGCTCCATGAATTCGCGCAGCAGATTGCCGTAGACGGTGGGATGCAGCGGCAGGAACGGCGCGCCGAAGCAGGTCGAGAACGTCGCCTGCGGCTCGGTGACGCCCTTCTCGGTGCCGGCGACCTTGGCGGTGTAGCCGGACAGGAAATGATACATCGCCTGCGCCGGGTCGAGCTTGGCGATCGGCGGCAGCACGCCGAACGCGTCGCAGGTCAGCATCACGATATTCTTGGGGTGATGCGCGCGCCCCGTCGCCGACGCATTGGCGATGAAATCGAGGGGATAGGCGATGCGGGTGTTCTCGGTGCGCGAGGAATCGTCGAAATCGGGCTCGCGCGTGTCGGGGTCGAGCGTCACGTTCTCCATCACGGTGCCGAACCGCTCGGTGGTGGCGTAAATCTCCGGCTCGGCCTCTTGTGACAGCTTGATCGCCTTGGCGTAGCAGCCGCCCTCGAAGTTGAACACGCCGTTGCGGCTCCAGCCGTGCTCGTCGTCGCCGATCAATGTGCGGTCGGGGTCGGCCGACAACGTGGTCTTGCCGGTGCCCGACAGGCCGAAGAAGATCGCCGTCTCGCCCGCATGCGTCGTGTTGGCGGAGCAATGCATCGGCATCACGTGTTTGCCGGGCAGCAGATAGTTGAGATAGGTGAACACCGATTTCTTGATCTCGCCCGCATAGGACGTGCCGCCGATCAGCACGACGCCGCGGGTGAAATCGCAGGCGATGACGGCGCCCGCGCGCGTCCCGTGCCGGACGGGGTCGGCCTGGAAGCTCGGCAGATCGACGATGGTGAGGTCGGGCGCGAAGGCGGCGATGTCCTCGACTTCGGGCCGGATCAGCAGGTTGCGGATGAACAGCGAATGCCACGCCAACTCGGTGTAGACGCGCGCGCGCACGCGCAAAGCGTGGTCGGCGCCGCCGTAGAGGTCCTGCGCGAACAGCGTCCGGCCCTTGGCGTGGGCGAGGAAATCCTGCCGCAGCGTCTCGAACTGCTCCGGCGTCATCGCATTGTTGTTGTCCCACCAGATTTGATCGGCGGTGACGGCGTCGCGGACGATGTACTTGTCTTTCGGGCTGCGGCCGGTGTGGACGCCGGTGTCGGCGACCAGCGGCCCGTTGGCGGCGACCTTCGCCTCGTTGTTCCGCACCGCGATTTCGTAAAGCTGCGGCGCGCCGAGGTTCCAATGCAGCCCGGCGAGGCCGGAAAAGCCGAAGGTCTCGGCGCCGTGGTCGGCGTTGCGTCTGCCCGTCTCGATCAACCGCGTTCTCCCTCGCGCATCTGCTTATTCGTCAGCCCTATGCCCTGCGTGACGGGGCGCGGTCAAGCGCGGGATGCTGGGCTTAATCCTTTGGGATGAACCAGGAATTCTGAAATGCACGGGAATAATCGACATGTCTGCGGCGGCGGCGCGCGCAACGAAAAAGGCGCCCTCGCGGGCGCCTTCATGGGAGCTTGCCGAATGGATTACGCGGCTTGCCTGGTCGCGGCGACGTCGATCGTCCTGGGGCCGGCCGACTGGATCGCGATGGTGCGGGGCTTGGCCGCCTCCGGCACTTCGCGCACGAGTTCGACATGCAGCAACCCGTTCTCGACCGTCGCCTGCACCGCGCTGACGTGGTCGGCGAGGTGGAACCGGCGCTCGAAGGCGCGCGCGGCGATGCCCTGATAAAGCATCTCCCGCTTCTCGGCGTCGGCCTTCGGCTGCGCGTCCTTGGCGCCGCGGATGGTCAACACGCCTTCCTTGGTCTCCACGCTCAACTCGCTCTCGGCGAAGCCGGCGACCGCCAGCGTGATGCGGTAACGGTTCTCGCTCGTGCGCTCGATGTTATAGGGCGGGTAGGTCTGGCTGTTGTCGGCCCCGGAAGCCTTGTCGAGCAAAGTCAACAACCGGTCGAAGCCGACGGTCGAACGGTAGAACGGCGAGAAATCGTAGTTAAGCATAACATATCCTCCACAAGAAGCGACATGACCTCGGACGGCCCTGCTTGGCGCCGTCGGTCGGTTGCGCCGCCTATTGGCCGGCGCGCTTGTTCATTTGGGGCGCTCCTTTTGGCCCGCAAGAGGGAGGACGCGAAAATTCCGTCCCGCCCGGTTTTCGCGTGTCGTTGCGCGCCGATGCGGCGCGGCGTATAGGCGCGACGTCAGGCGACGTCGTTGAAAGGAGCCGGGGATGAAACGCGTTTGGACTCTAGCCTTGCTCGCGGCCTTGGCCTGCTCGGCGGCGGTCGCCAAGACGCCGGGCGTCGCCAACGACGAGGCGCCCAAGCCGATGCCGCCGATGCAGAAGAATTTTCCGCTCGACCAGACCTTTTCGCTGCGCGATCTCAACGGCAAGCCGATCTCCTCGCAGCTCGACGTGTCGTTCAAGCTCGACGGCGCGTTCCACGCCTCCGGCTACACCGGCTGCAATTCCTGGTCGGGCACCGCCTATCCGCAGCAGAACCAGCACCTCCTTGTCGGCGGCCTGGCGCTGACCAAGAAGGCCTGCGACAAGGCGAATATGGAGATCGAGCGCAATTTTCTGCGCGCGCTGATGGGCACGCCGGCCTGGGATCTCGTCAACGGCGATCTCGTCATCAAGGGCCCCGGCGGCGCGATGCGGCTGGTGCGCTCGCTCTGAGGGCGCCCCTCGCGCCAGCTTGCTCGCGCAATCCTCGATCCCGCGCCGGCCCGGTCCGCGGCTTGCTTGAGGCCGGCTCGACGGGCGGCGCGCTTTCGCGCCGAAATTACGCGGGATGAGCAAATTGGCGAAAATTCCTCCTGGGGTCGGTCCCCGCTATCCCCAGGTGCTGACGCTGGTCGGCGCGACCGGCGATCTCGCCCAGCGCAAGCTGTGGCCGGGCCTGTACCATCTCGTCAGCGCCGGTTTCATCCCGGCGATCCGCATCATCGGCGTTTCGCTCGATTCGCTTGACGTCGAGGCGTTCCGCGCGCTGGTGAAGGGCGCGCTCGACAAATTCTCGCCGCGTAAGGTGAGCGACGACGCCTGGGCGCGCTTCGCGCCGTTGATCGAATACGTTCCGCTCGACGCCGGCGCCGGCGCGCTGCACGAAGCCGTGCGCTCGGCCGAGGCGGCGCTGGGGCCGGAGGCGCAGCGGCTGCACTATCTCAGCGTGCCGCCGAAAGCCGCGCTGCCGGCGGTCAAGACGCTGGCCGAGGCGGGGCTGATCGAGCGCTCGCGCGTGGTGATGGAAAAGCCGTTCGGCACCGATCTCAGAAGCGCGCGCGAACTCAACGCGCGGCTGCACGAGGTGTTTGACGAGGCGCAGATTTTCCGCATCGACCATTTCCTCGGCAAGGAGCCGGCGCAGAACATTCTCGCCTTCCGCTTCGCCAACGGCCTGTTCGAGCCGATCTGGAACCGCAATTTCATCAGCCACGTGCAGATCGACGTGCCGGAGACGCTGGGTCTGGGCAAGCGCGCCGCGTTCTACGAGCAGACCGGCGCCTATCGCGACATGGTGGTGACGCATCTGTTCCAGATCCTCGGCTTCATGGCGATGGAGCCGCCGACCGCGCTGGAGCCGAGCCCGATCGGCGAGGAAAAGAACAAGGTGTTCCGCTCGATGAAGCCGATCGAGCCGCGCGACGTCGTGCGCGGCCAATATGTCGGCTATCGCCAGGAGGAGGGCGTCGATCCGGAATCCGACGCCGAGACGCTGATCGCGCTCAAATGCGAGATCGACAACTGGCGCTGGGCCGGGGTGCCGTTCTTCCTGCGCACCGGCAAGCGCATGGCCGAGGGGCGGCGCATCATCTCGATCGCCTTCCGCGAGCCGCCCAAGAGCATGTTTCCGGCCAATTCCGGCGTCGGCGCGCAGGGGCCGGACCATCTCACCTTCGATCTCGCCGACGCGACCAAAGTGTCGTTGTCGTTCTACGGCAAGCGCCCCGGCCCGGGGATGCGGCTCGACAAGCAGAGCCTGCAATTCTCGATGAACGACACCGGGCTCGCCGGCGAAGTGCTGGAGGCCTACGAGCGGCTGATCCTCGACGCCATGCGCGGCGACCACACTCTGTTCACCACCGCCGACGGCATCGAGCGGCTGTGGGAAGTGTCGGAGCCGCTGCTCGACGCGCCGCCGCCGGTGCGGCTGTACGAACAGGGCTCGTGGGGGCCGAAGTCGATCCACCAACTCATCGCCCCCAACGCCTGGCGGCTGCCGTTCGAGCGCGCCTGGCGCGATCCCAACCCGACGGGGTCGTGATTTTCGCAACCCATTTGACGTTTATGCGCAAAATTTACGCGATCTTCGCAGTCGCCCCGCAATTTGCAGCCTGACGCTAGGAAAGGCTGCATGAATCCGCCGGAAACGTTTGACTTCAAAGGCATCGCCAAGTTCATCTTGCTTCAAACTGTCGCTGTTCTAGCTCTGGTCGCGCCCGCGACCTGGGCGGTGTCGCAGTTCTTCTACGAGTATTTGCGAATCGCGCAATCGACCAATCCCCATGCGGTGTTCTGGTTCGTCACTGTGCTGGCTTGCGCCGAGACGGTCGCCTTCTGCCCGATCATGGTGATCCCGATCTCGGCGATGATGCGGAAATTGCAGGTGGCGCAGGCGCAGCTCGAACGGGCCGCCGACACCGATCTCTTGACCGGCCTGCTCAACCGGCGCGGCCTCGAAAAGGCCGCCGCCGCGTTGTTTGACGCCGCGCAGCTACGCGGCGAAACGGTGGTGGCGCTGATCTGCGACGTCGATCGGTTCAAGCGCGTCAACGACCTCTACGGCCACGATTTCGGCGATGAGGCGCTGCGGGTGCTCGCCGCCATGCTGGCGCGGCGGTTCGCGATCGCGGGACGCTGGGGCGGCGAGGAGTTCCTGGTGCTGATCGCCGGCCCGCTGGAGGAGGCGGCCGAGGCGGCCGAAGCGCTGCGCGCCGAATTCGCCGGCCGCGAAATCCTGCTGGCGGGTGAGACCTTGCGCTGCACGCTCAGCGTCGGCGTCGCCGCGGCGGGCGCGCCGCTCGAACTGCGCACCCTCGTCCCCAGCGCCGACGCCGCGCTCTACGCCGCCAAGGCGGCCGGCCGAGATTGCGTCGTCGTCGCCAACCCGCCGGCCGAAGCCGCGGCCCGCGCCGCCGCGTGAAAACACGCTTTATTAACCATTTCAACGCTTAAACTGGCAAATCTTTACCAATCAACTTTGGCGCGGCGCCGATTCGGGCGTCAACGCTGGGTCAATCAGGGGGATTTGCATGCGGACCATTTCGCTCGTCACGCAAAAGGGCGGGGCCGGCAAGAGCACCCTGGCGACCTCGCTCGCCATCGCCGCGATGGAGGCGGGCGAGCGCGTCTGCCTGATCGACATGGACCCGCAGGCGACGCTGACCACCTGGGCCAGGACGCGCGGCGAGGCCGACGCGCCGGTGATCGCCGCCAGCGCCGGCAAACTCAACGCCGTGCTCGGGGCGCTCGAAGCCAAGGGCGTGACGCTGGCGATCATCGACACCCCCGGCGCCGACGGCCCCGCCGCCGCCGCCGCGATGGCCGCCGCGCAGCTCAACGTGATCCCCGCCCGCCCGACCGCGTTCGACCTGTGGGCGAGCGCCAGCACCCGCAAGGCGCTGAAGGACATGCGCGGCGATTATGTGTTCGTGCTCAACCAGTGCCCGCCGGCGCAGCAGAGCGCGCGCGTCGACGAGGGCGTGGCGGCGCTGGAGGCGATGGGCGGCCTGCTGTCGCCGCTGGTGCTGGCGCGGGTCGATTATCAAGAGGCCGCGCGGCGCGGCTGGGGCGTCACCGAATACAATCCCGGCGGCGCGGCGGCCGACGAGATGCGTGCTCTGTGGGCGTCGCTGAAGAAGCGGCTGAAAGCCAAAGCGCCGCGCAGCGCCAGCAAGGCGGCGTGAGTTGCGCTTGTCCCGCGCGCTGTGAAAGGATCGGGCGCCGATAAGGAGCCCGCCGCCATGCGCATCGCCTACGCCGCCTTCCTGCTCGCCGCCGGTTCCGCCTGCGCCGAGACGCCGGTCGAGCGCGGCAAATATCTGGCGACCATCGCCGGCTGCAACGATTGCCACACGCCGGGCGGCCTGCTCGGCCAGCCCGACAAGACGCGCATTCTCGGCGGCTCCGACGTCGGCTTCGGCGATCCGGCCTCCGGCGTCTGGGTCGGCGGCAATCTGACGCCGGACAAGGAGACGGGCCTCGGCGATTGGACCGCCGCGCAGATCGTCGCCGCCATCACCAAAGGCGAGACGCCGAAGGGCCGAAAACTGTCCGAGATCATGCCCTGGCCGGCGCTGTCGCATCTGACGCCTGACGACGCGCAGGCGATCGTCGCCTATCTGCAAAGCCTGCCGCCGGTGCGCAACGCCACGCCCGGACCCTTCAAAGCCGGCGAGGCGCCGACCACGCCCTATGTCTCGACCGTAATTCCGCTCGCGCAATACATGGCGCTGCCGCGGCCGAAATAGCGTGGCGGGAGACTACGTCAGCGCGCGCGTCGGCGGCGTTCACCTCCACCACCGCGCCGAGAACGCCAGCTGTCGCGACGATTTCCAGCGCTTCGCCGCGACGGCGCCGCAACCGCCGCCAGCCGATGTGCTCGAACTCGACGACGTGATCTTCTGCAACGGCGGCCATTGGGCCTGTCTCTACGATCGCGACGGGCGCCGGATCGAGGCCGCCGCGCTGGTGCGCTACGACGAAAACTTCACGCCGCAGTTCTGGCGCGCCGCGCCGACGCTGCCGAATACGAAAGTCGCGCTGACGATCGCCGAGCCGGTCGTCTACGCCGGCGTGTTCTTCTCTCACTGGGGGCATTTTCTGCTGGAATCGGCCGCCCGGCTATGGGCGATGCGGGAGCGGCCGGAGCTTGGCCGCCTCGCCGCGCTCCATACTTGGCGCCCGGCCCGGCCGCCGGCCAGCATCGACGCCTTCCTCGCCGCCGCCGACCTGCGCGCGCCTGTGGCGGAGGGCGGGCGCATCCGGCTCGCCAAATGCTTCGTCCCGACGCCCGCCTTCGCCTATCAGGGCTACGCCGATCCGCGCCATCTGCTGGCGCCGCACGGCGTCGCGCGGCGGCTGCTGAAGAGCGCCGCGTGCGACGAGCGCCCGGTCTATCTCTCGCGCGGCCGGGTGCAGGGCTCGGCCGCCGACCGGGTGCGGGTGCGCAACGAGGCCGAACTGGAGGCGCGGCTCGGCGAGCGCGGCGCGCTCGTCGTCCACATGCAGGATCTGACGCTCTCCGAGCAGATCGCGCTGATGAACGGGCGCCGGACCTTCATCGGCCTGTGGGGCAGCGCGATGCACAACACGCTGTTTTCGCTGCACGGGCCGCAGCTTTCGACCTTCACTTTGATCGAAGACGGGCACCGTCCGGCCAATTTCCTGCTGGTCGATCGCCTGGTCGGCGCCGCGGCGCATTACCTCTACACCGTCCACGCTTCCGGCGATGGCGCGTGGGCGATCGACGTCGAGGCCACGCTCGCCTATCTCGGCGCGGCGGGGGCGCTCTAAAACCCGATCCGCGTGCGGATGGTCTGGCCGGCGCGCGAGATGACGAGGTCCCACGCGCGGGCGGCGCGCGCGGTGGCGGCGACGAGATCGCGGGTGGCGTGAATCTCGACGCCGTTGACGCTCAGCACGACGTCGCCCTTCTGAAAGCCGAACTCGGCGGCCGGCGAATTCGGCTCGACGTCGGCGACGACGACGCCCTCGCTCGCGCCCAGCGCATCGGCGTCGAGCGACAGCGCGTCGAGCACCGCCGGCGACAGGTTCATCACCTGCGCGCCCTGGAACGGCGAGCGGGTGGACAGGCGCACGGCGTCGCGCGGCACGGTTTCGGGCGCCGGCTCCAGCTTCAGCGGCAGGACGAGGCTCTTGCCGGCGCGCAGCACGCTGAGCGAGGCGACGCCGCCGAGCGGCTTGACGCCGATGCGGAAATCGACGCCGGCGGCGTCGTCGACCGACTGCCCGTCGACCGCCGTGATCACGTCGCCGCGCTTCAACCCCGCCTGCGCCGCCGCCGCGCCGCGCTCGACGCTGGCGACCATGGCGCCGACCGGCCGGTCGAGCCCGAGCGATTCGGCGATGTCGCGGGTGACGTTCTGCAATTTGGCGCCCAGGAACGGGCGCTTGACCACCGTGCCGCCCGATTTCGCGGTCGCGATCACGCTTTTCACCATATTGACGGGAATGGCGAAGCCGATGCCCATGCTGCCGCCCGAGCGCGAGTAGATCGCCGAATTGACGCCGACCAGCCGGCCCCAGGTGTCGACCAGCGCGCCGCCGGAATTGCCGGGATTGATCGCAGCGTCGGTCTGGATGAAGAAGCCGTAGTCGCTGACGCCGACCTGCGTGCGCGCCAGCGCCGAGACGATGCCCTGCGTCACGCTCTGGCCGACGCCGAACGGATTGCCGATGGCGATGACGAAATCGCCGACCTCGATGGCGTCGGAATCGCCCAGTTCCAGCGCCGGCAGCTTTTCAGCGCCGACGATCTTCAGCACCGCCAGATCGGTGCGCGGATCGCGCAGCACGATCTCGGCCGGATATTCGCGGTGGTCGGAAAGCGCGACCTTCACCTCCGTCATGCCCTCGATCACGTGGTGGTTGGTCACCACCAGCCCGGCCGAATCGACGATGACGCCGGAGCCGAGCGATTGCGCGACGCGGCTCTTGCGCCCCTCGGGCTGGGCGCCGAAGAAATGGCGGAAGAAGGGATCGTCGAACATCGGGTTGCGCGGCATCGTCTCGACGCGCGAGGCGTAGACGTTGACCACCGAGGGCCGCGCCTTGGCGACGACCGGCGCGAAGGAGAGATGCAGCTCGGCGGCGCTGGTGGGGACCTGACGCTCCTCAGCCAGCGCCGGCGCGGCGGCGAAAGCGAGGGCCAGAAGGGCGAAGCGCAGACGAGCCAAGCGGGGTTCCTCCTCCGAGTGTGAAACGCCCCTATAGGCCGGGCCGGGCCGGCTCGCCAAGGCGCGCATAACCGGCGCCGACGCCGATTTAATGTTGGCGCCCCTTGCGCGCGGGCGCGGATGCGACAATCTTCCCCCCGCAGGCTCTTGCGCGCCGATGCGCGCCGGGCGGCTTATCGGGAGGCTCTAGATGAGCAACACGCAAGGCGCATACGACAACGCGAGTTCCCCGTGGACGCGCGGATGCGCGGGCAGCCGCTGGACGCCGGTGGAGCTGATCGCCATGGTGCTCGGCTTCATGGTGTTCTGGCCGATCGGGCTGGCGATCCTCGGTTTCAAATATTGGCAGCGCAAGACCGGCGGGGCTGACCTCCAGACCGTCGCGACCGGCGCTTTCCGCAACGCCCGCTCGGCGATGGGCGGCTTCCAAACCGCCGCGCCGCGCAACTGGGGCCAGCAGAACTGGGCGCGCGGCTTCACCGCCTCGACCGGCAACGCGGCCTTCGACGAATGGAAGAGCGCCGAGCTTGCCCGCCTCGAAGCCGAGCGCCGCCGCCTCGAAGACGCCCATCGCGAATTCGCCGATTGGCTCGACAACGTCCGCAAAGCCAAGGACCGCGAGGAGTTCGAGCGGTTCATGAGCGAGCGGCGCGGCAAGGGGGCCTAAACTCCCCGCGCCCGTCGCGCGGCGTAGTCCGAAAGCCCCGTCCGGCCGCAAAGGCTTGGCGGGGCTTTTCTTTTTGTAGCCCGGGGCGATCCGTCAGGCCGCCGCCGCGCGGTGGGAACGCCATAGCTCAGCGGCGCAGCGCGCGGTCAGCCCTTGGCCGGCCGCGGCGGCCGCATCGATGGATGCGAGAAAGCCCATGTTTTCCGAGCTGAACGCCCTCGTTCTGGCGCGGGCGCAATTCGCCTTCACCATTGCGTTCCACATCGTGTTTCCCGCCTTCTCGATCGGGCTGGCGAGCTATCTCGCGGTGCTGGAGGCGTTGTGGCTGTGGACGGGGCGAGCCGTGTTCATGGACCTGTTTCGCTACTGGCTGAAGATATTCGCCGTCGCCTTCGGCATGGGCGTCGTCTCCGGGCTGGTGATGTCCTATCAGTTCGGCACGAATTGGTCGGTTTACGCCGACAAGACCGGGCCGGTGCTCGGGCCGATGATGGCCTATGAGGTGATGTCGGCCTTTTTCCTCGAAGCCGGCTTTCTCGGCGTCATGCTGTACGGCATGAACAAGGTCGGGCCGCGTCTGCATTTTCTCGCGTCGCTGATGGTGGCGGCGGGGACGTTCTTCTCCGCCTTCTGGATTCTCGCGGTCAGCAGTTGGATGCAGACGCCGGCGGGCTACGGCGTCAACCCGCAAGGCCAGTTCGTGCCGCTCGACTGGTGGGCGGTGATCTTCAATCCCTCGTTTCCCTATCGCCTCGTGCATATGGTGCTGGCCGCCTATCTCACCACCGCGCTCGTGGTCGGCGCCGTCGCCGCCTTTCACCTGCTCGCCGCCCGCCGCGCGCGCGCCGAAAGCGGCGAGGGCGCGCGCGTCATGTTCTCGATGGCGATGTGGATGGCCGCCCTCGTCGCGCCGGCGCAGATCGTCGCCGGCGACGCGCACGGGCTCAACACGCTCGAATATCAGCCGATGAAGGTCGCCGCGATGGAGGGCGATTACCACACGCAGAAGGGCGGCGCGCCGCTGATCCTGTTCGGCCTGCCCGATCAGGCGAACGCCGTCGTGCGCGGCGCGGTCGAGATCCCGCATCTGTCGTCGTTGATCCTCACCCATAGCTGGGACGGCGAAGTGAAGGGGCTCGATGCGATCCCGCGCGCGGATTGGCCGAGCGTGCCGATCCTGTTCTTCACCTTCCGCATCATGATCGGGCTCGGCTTCCTGATGGCGGCGCTCGGCTTGGCGAGCCTGGCGGCGCGCTGGCGCGGCGGGCTTTACGGCTGGCCGTGGCTGCATCGGTTCGCGCTGGCGATGGGGCCGGCGGGCTTCGTCGCGCTGCTGTGCGGCTGGATCACCACCGAGGTCGGGCGCCAGCCCTACACGGTCTATGGCCTGCTGCGCACCGCCGATTCGGTGTCGCCGCTGGCCGCGCCCGCCGTCGCCGCCTCGCTCACCGCCTTCGTCGTGGTCTATTTCATCGTCTACGCGGCGGGGATCGGCTATCTGTTGCGCCTGATGGCGCGCCCGCCGGCGCCGCATGAACCGGGGCTCGACGAGGGGGCGCCGATGCGCGCCGCCGGCATCACCCCGGCGCAGGCCGTCCATCCCGATCGCCCCTTGCACCCGGCGGAGTGAAGCCATGGCGACCTTCGATCTCACCGTCGTCTGGGCCGGCGTCATCGCCTTCGCGGTGTTCGCCTATGTCGTGATGGACGGGTTCGATCTCGGCGTCGGCGTGCTGTTTCCCTTCCTGCCGGTCGGGCGCGAGCGCGACATGGCGATGAACTCGATCGCGCCGGTGTGGGACGGCAACGAGACCTGGCTGGTGCTCGGCGGCGGCGGCCTGTTCGCCGCCTTCCCGCTCGCCTATGCCGTCATCATGCCGGCGGTCTATGCGCCGATCATCGCGATGCTGCTGGGGCTGGTGTTCCGCGGCGTCGCGTTCGAGTTCCGCTGGCGCGAGCCGCGCCATCGCGCGGCTTGGGACGTCGCCTTCACCATCGGCTCGGCGGTGGCGGCGCTGGCGCAGGGGATCACGCTCGGCGCGCTGCTGCAGGGCGTCAAGGTCGAGGGGCGCGCCTATGCCGGCGGCTGGTGGGACTGGCTGACGCCGTTCAGCCTATTGACCGGGGTCAGCCTGCTGATCGGCTATGGCGCGCTCGGCGCGACCTGGCTGGTGATGCGCGCGCAGGGCGAATTGCAGGCGCGCGCCCGCCGCTATGCGCTGCCGCTGGGCGGCGCGCTGGTCGTCTGCCTGGCGCTCGTCAGCCTCGCGACGCCGTTTCTGGAGGCGCGCTACTACGAGCGCTGGTTCGCCTGGCCGAACGTGCTGGTCAGCGCGCAGGTCCCGCTTCTGGTCGTCATCGTCAGCGCGCTGTTCTTCCTGGCGCTGCGTCGCGGCGCCGAGCGCGCGCCGTTCCTGCTGGCGCTGGCGCTGTTTCTGCTGGCTTTCATCGGGCTGGGGATCAGCATCTATCCCGACATCGTGCCCGACCGGATTTCGATCTGGCAGGCGGCGGCGCCGCCGTCGAGCCAGGCGTTCATGCTGGTCGGCGCCTCGGTCCTCGTGCCGATCATTCTGATTTACACTGGCTACGCCTATTGGGTGTTTCGCGGCAAGGTCGGCGACGAGGGCTACCATTGACGCGCCCCGCGCCGCTGTGGCGCCGGCTGGTGTGGTTTGCCGCGATCTGGGCGGCGAGCGTGCTGGCGCTGGGGATCGTCGCGGCCGCGCTGCGCTGGGCGCTCAAGGGCTGACGCCGGCTTGCCATCCTGCGAAATTTCCGCTAACGCCCGCGCCATTCCACAGGCGGAGCTTTGCGGACCCTGCTCCAAGGGCCCGCTCCGGTGGTCGGTCCCCGCGACCGGCGACATGCTCCGCCGAGGCCAAACCGGAAAGGGTACGCAGTGTCTCTGCCTGATTTCTCCATGCGCCAACTTCTCGAAGCCGGCGCGCATTTCGGCCACCAGTCGCATCGCTGGAACCCGAAAATGGGCCCCTACATCTACGGCGCCCGCAATTCCATCCACATCATCGATCTGGCGCAGACCGTGCCGCTGCTGCATCAGGCGCTCAAGGTCGTGTCCGACAGCGTCGCCAAGGGCGGCCGCGTGCTGTTCGTCGGCACCAAGCGTCAGGCGGCCGACGAAGTGGCCGAGGCGGCCAAGCGTTGCGCCCAGTATTTCGTCAACTCGCGCTGGCTCGGCGGCACGTTGACCAACTGGAAGACGATTTCCGGCTCGATCTCCCGGCTGCGCAAGCTCGACGAGATGCTGGCCGAAGGCGCCAAGGGCCTCACCAAGAAAGAGCGCCTGATGCTGACGCGCGAGAAGGACAAGCTCGAAAAGGCGCTCGGCGGCATCAAGGACATGGGCGGCGTGCCCGACCTGGTGTTCGTGATCGACACCAACAAGGAGGCGCTGGCGATCAAGGAGGCCAACCGCCTCAAGATCCCGGTGATCGCCATTCTCGACACCAATTCCGATCCCGACGGCGTCGCCCATCCGATTCCCGCCAACGACGACGCCAGCCGCGCCATCCAGCTCTATTGCGATCTGGTCGCCAAGGCGGTGATCGACGGCATTTCGCGCAGCCAGGGCATCGCCGGCCATGACGTCGGCGCCTCCGAGGAGCCGACCGCCGAGGCGCTGCCGGAGACGGAAGCCGTCGCCGCGCATGAGGAGCACGCCGATCATTTCGAACTGCTCGCCGCCCCGCGCGGCGCGCCCGACGATCTCGCCAAGCTGACCGGCGTCGGCCCGCAGATCGTCAAGAAGCTCAACGAGCACGGCGTGTTCCACTATTGGCAGCTCGCCGCCATGACCGACGAAGAGGCGCAGAAGCTCGACACCGATCTGCGCTTCAACGGCCGCATCACCCGCGACAAGTGGTCCGATCAGGCCAAGATGCTGATCGCGGCCGAGTAAAACGGCTTGATTCGGCGGGGCGCCGCCTCGCCGCTCGATTGACAGGCGCATCGCGCCGCCCTCTCCCGCCCGCCGCGGGGGAGGTTTTTCCGTTCACTGGCTTGAGGAGCCCGAGATGGCCGAGATCACCGCCGCTTTGGTGAAAGACCTGCGCGAAAAAACCGGCGCCGGCATGATGGATTGCAAGAACGCGCTGACCGAGACCAAGGGCGACATCGAGGCCGCGATCGACTGGCTGCGCAAGAAGGGCCTCGCCAAGGCGGCCAAGAAGAGCGGCCGCGTCGCCGCCGAGGGCCTCGTCGGCGTCGCCGTGCAGGCGAACCTCGGCGTCGTCGTCGAGTTGAACTCGGAGACCGATTTCGTCGCCCGCAACGACGATTTCCAGTCGCTGCTGCGCGGCGTGCTGGCGGTGGCGCTCGACCATGCGCCCGACGTCACGGTGGAGAAGATCAGCGGCGGCCATTTCCCCGGCGGCGGCACGGTCACCGACGCCATCGCCAACGCCATCGCCACCATCGGCGAGAACATGACCCTTCGCCGCGCCGCCGGCCTGCACGTCCATGCGGGCGCGATCGGCCATTACGTGCACGGCCAGATCGCCGACGGCCTCGGCCGCATCGGCGTGCTGGTGGCCCTGGAATCGACCGGCGACGGCGCCGCTCTGACCGCGCTCGGCCGCCAGATCGCGATGCATATCGCCGCCGCCAGCCCGGCCGCGCTCGATGCCGCCGGTCTCGACCCCGCCACCGTCGAACGCGAAAAGCGGGTGCTGGCGGAGAAGAACGCCGGCAAGCCCGAGCACGTGCTGGCCAAGATCGTCGAATCCGGCCTCAAGACCTATTACAAGGAAGTCTGCCTGGTGGATCAGGCCTATGTGATCGACCCCTCGAAGTCGGTCGCCCAGGCGGTGAAGGAGGCGGAGAAAACGGTCGGGGCGCCGATCGCGCTCAAAGGTTTTGTCCGTTATCAACTCGGCGACGGCATAGAAAAGCCCGCCGAAGAGGCTTAAACGGCGCGACAACCTCGGGCGGCTCTAGGGCCGCCCGATTCGCATCCGGAGCCTTTTCATGACCGAGCCGCTGTTCAAACGCGTCGTGGTGAAGCTGTCGGGCGAAGCGTTGATGGGGCCGGACACGCACGGCCTGCACGCGCCGACATTGCGCCGCTTCGCGCAGGACCTGAAGGCTGCCGCCGCGCTCGGCGTGCAGGTGGCGGTGGTGATCGGCGGCGGTAACTTCTTTCGCGGCCTGCAAGGGGCCGATAAGGGCATCGAACGGGCGCGGGCCGACTCGATCGGCATGCTCGCCACGGTGATGAACGCGCTCGCCATGGAAGGCGCGCTGGAGGAGATCGGCCAGCCGGCGCGGGTGCTCTCCGCCGTCGCCATGCCCTCGCAATGCCAGCCCTATTCGCGCCAGGCCGCGCTCGCCCATCTCGTCAAGAACCGGGTGATCCTGCTGGCCGGGGGCACCGGCAACCCGTTCTTCACCACCGACACCGGCGCGGCCTTGCGCGCGGCGGAACTCTCCTGCGGCGCGGTGATGAAGGCGACCAACGTCGACGGCGTCTACACCGCCGACCCGAAGAAAAACCCCGAGGCCCGCCGCTACGAACGCCTGACCCACGACGAGGCGATCCAGAAAAACCTGCAAGTGATGGACACGGCGGCGTTCGCGCTGACGCGCGACAACGGGATTCCGATCGTGGTGTTCTCGGTGCACGAGGAAGGCGCGATCGAGGCGGCGCTGCTCGGGCGGGGGCGGGCGACGTATGTGATGCCGTGATCTTGTATTGACGATGTAGATACGCGGCCCCATATTGGCGCCCATGTCGAAGACAGTTTTGGCCTCCGGTTCCGCCGAAGTCAGCGAGGCGAAGGGCAGCATCAATCTGCGCATCGAGACGCAGACGCGCCAGCTTATCGACGATGCGGCGGCCATGCTGGGCAAGACGCGGACCGAGTTCATGGTCGAATCCGCCCGCCGGAACGCCATCGACGTGTTGCTGGACCAACGGTTGTTCCGCCTCGATCCCGAGCGTTACGAGTCGTTCCTGAACGCGCTCGACCATCCCCCGGCGCCCGGTCCCAAACTTCGCGCCTTGTTGCGCCGGACGCCGGCGTGGCGGAAATAAGCGAAGCGCCGGCGCTTTCCGCCCCAATTCCGATCGCCGCGGACCACGATCTCTCGCGCTTCGATTGCGGCGAAGCCGCGCTGAATGATTGGCTGCGCCAGCGCGCCTTGAAGAACGAGAGCCGCTTCTCGCGCACCTATGTCGTGCGCGCCGGCGAACGCGTGGTCGGCTATTATTGCATTGCCGCCGCTTCCGTCGATCGCGCCTCCACACCCGGCAAAGTCCGGCGCAACGCGCCCGACGCGATCCCGGTTTCGGTGATCGGGCGTCTGGCGGTCGATCGTGACTATGCCGGCCGGGGACTCGGCGCCGACCTCGTCAGCGATGCATTGCGTCGGGTCGTCGTGGCGTCGCAAAGCGTCGGCATCGCGGCTGCGATGGTTCACGCCAAAACCGAGGCCGCGAAGCTGTTTTATCTAAAATGCGCCGAGTTCGTCGAATACCCGGCCGACAGCCGCATTTTGTACCTTGCGTTGGAGACGATAAGGGACGCCTTGAAATGACATTCCGTTTCCGTCTCCCGCCCACCCCGGAGCCCCCATGCGCCGCCGCACCTTCCTCAGCCTCACCGCCGCCGCCGCGCTCCTGCCCTTAACAGCCCAGGCGGCGGGCAAGATCGATGTCGAGCTGATCCTCAACGATCCCGATTCCCCCGTCGCCGGCGATCCGCACGGCGACGTCACCATCGTCGCCTTCCTCGATTACAACTGCCCGTTCTGCAAGAAATCGACGCCGGCGCTGGAGAAGGTGGTCGCTGAGGATGGCCATGTCCGGCTGGTTTACAAGGATTGGCCGATCCTCACCAAGGCCAGCGTCGACGGCGCGAAAATGGCGCTCGCGGCCAAATACCAGGGCAAATACCACGAAGCCCACGTCGCCATGATGGCGCTGAAGGGCCGCAGCACGGTCGAGCAAATGAGCGCGGCGATCGCCGCCGCCGGGGTCGACATGGCCCGGCTGCAAGCCGATCTCGACGCGCATCTTTCCGACATCGCGGCGCTGATCAAGCGCGACAACGACGAGGCGGAGGCGCTCGGGCTCGAAGGCACGCCGGTGTTTCTGATCGGCCCGTTCAAGGTCGCCGCCGCGCTCGACGAGGACGGCTTCAAGCGCACCATCGAACAGACGCGCGCGCGGCAGAAGGGCGGCTGACTATTCCGCCGCCTTGGCGCTCAACGCCGCCGCGCCGGTCTCGAACTGCAACCGCGCCAGACGCGCGTAGAGGCCGCCCTTCGCCAGCAGCGTGGCGTGATCGCCCTGTTCGACGATCTCGCCGCCGTCGATGACGAGAATGCGGCTGGCGCCGACGATGGTCGCCAGCCGATGCGCGATCACCAGCGTCGTGCGCCCCTTCATCAACTCGGTCAGCGCGCCCTGCACCAGCGTCTCGTTGGCCGCGTCGAGCGCGGACGTCGCCTCGTCCAGCAGCAGCACCGGCGCATCCTTGAGGATGGCGCGCGCGATGGCGAGCCGCTGCCGCTCGCCGCCCGACAGCGTCACGCCGCGCTCGCCCAGTTGCGTCGCATAGCCCTGCGGCAGGGCGGCGATGAAGCCATGCGCCGCCGCCCGCCGCGCCGCCGCCTCGATGTCCGCCTGCGACGCGCCCGGCCGGCCATAGGCGATGTTGTCGGCGACGCTGGCGCCGAAGATGAACGGCTCCTGCGGCACCAGCGCGATATGGGCGCGCAGGTCTTTCGGGTCGAGCGCGGCGATGTCGACGCCGTCGAACCGCACCGCGCCGGCGGCGGGATCGTAGAACCGCTCCAGCAGTTGAAACAGCGTCGACTTGCCCGCGCCCGAGGGGCCGACGATGGCGACCGTCTCGCCGGGCGAGACCGCGAAATCGACGCCGAGCAGCACCGGCGCGTCCGGCCGGCCGGGATAGGCGAAGTTCACGCGCTCGAAGCGCAGGGCGCCGCGCGCGGGGGAGGGCAGCCGGGCCGGCTGCGCCGGGGCGACGATGGAGGGGCGCATCGCCAGCAGATCGCCGATCCGCGCCGCCGCGCCCGCCGCCTGGCTGACCTCGTTCCACACCTCCGAGAGTTGCCCCAGCGCGCTGGCGCCGAGCACGGCGTAGAGCAGGAATTGCAGCAGCACGCCGGCGCTCATCCGGTTCTCGATCACGTCGCGCGCGCCCAGCCACAGCACGACGACGACGCTGGAGAAGGCGAGGAAGATCGCGATCGCCGTCACCACCGCGCGCGCCCGCGTCATGTCGCGCGCCGCCTCGTAAGCGCCGTCGGCGGCGGCCTGATAGCGTTTGGCAGTGAAATCCTCGGCGACGAAGGCCTGCATCACCCGCGCCGCGTCGAGGTTCTCGCTGGCGAAGGCGGTGGCGTCGGCAAGAGTCTCCTGCGCCCGGCGTGAACGCTCGCGCACCGAGCGGCCGGCCGCATAGAGCGGCAGCACGATCAGCGGGATCGCGATCAGCACATAGGCCGACAGCCGCAGGCTGGTCGCCACCATCATCGAGATCGCGCCGGCGAACATGAACAGGTTGCGCAGCGCGATCGAGGCCGAGGAGCCGAAGGTCGCCTTGAGCTGGGTCGTGTCGGCCGACAGCCGCGACACGATCTCGCCGGTCTTTTCCGCGTCGAAGAAGGTCTGGTCGAGCGTCGTCAGGTGGCGGAAGAAGTCGCCGCGCAGGTCGGCGACGATCCGCTCGCCCAGCGTCATCACGAGATAATAACGTGAGCCGGAGGCGAGCGCGAGCACCGCCACCACGCCGATCAGAAAGCCGAAATAGACATGCACCGAGCCCGCGCCGCCGCCGTGGAACCCCTTGTCCACCATCTCGCGGATCGCATAGGGCACGACGAGGGTGGCGAGCGAGGCGACGGCGAGCGCTGCCAGCGCCAGCGCGATGCGGCCGAGGTGGCGGCGGGCGTAGGGCAGAATCGGGCGCAGGGCGGAAAGCGTCGGGCGCTTGGCCGTGGCTTCGGGCATTTGGGGTTCTCCGAACGTTGGCGGCCTTTAGGTCACGGCCGCCGGCCAAATCAAGCGCGCCGATGTCGCAACGGCGCTTGTCTCCCGGGCGCGGCTGCATTATAGCGACGGCCAAGACGAGAGCCGCCGGAGCGCCGAGCGGCTCTCTTTATGTTGCCCGAGGTCGACCCGCATGAAAGCCGATATCCACCCCACTTATCACATGATCAAGGTCGTGATGACCAACGGCGCGGAATTCATGACCCGTTCGACCTATGGCGAGGACGGGGCGACGCTGAACCTCGACATCGACCCCAACACCCATCCCGCCTGGACCGGCGGCTCGGCCCAGTTGACCGACCGCGGCGGCCGCCTGTCGCGCTTCAACTCGCGCTTCGCCGGCATCGGCGCGGTCGCCAAGAAGTAAGCGCGGCTTTGCTTTAAGTTTGCCGGCGCGGCTTGAGTAATTCGCGCCTCGCTGCGGCTTCGCTTGCGCGAATACGCTTGCGGGCGTGCTGATTCCGTCGCAACTTCAGTCGCGAAATCATGGGCGGACGACGCCCGTGCGCGCAGTTGCGAGGCGCCGATGACGCGCGATGGGGCAGGCGGCCGGGCTATATTTTCCAGCACGTTGCTTTGGCTTTGGCGGGCCGCGCGGAGGACGTTGCGCGTCGGCCTCTCCGTGACGATTGTCGCCGCCCTCGCGCTGGCGATTTTGATCGTCGCCGCCAACGTCTTCGTCGCCGTGCCGCGCGACGTGGCGTTCCGCGCCCTCGATCCCGCCTCGCCCGCCTGCGACCCGGCGAGCCCGGGCTGGACGGTGTTGAGCGAAGAGGGCAACAGCGAGACGCAGGCGCTCGAAGCGCGCCCCGACATCGACTGGAAGCGCCGCTTTCATTGCGCGATCCAACAGCACCGCATTCCCGGCTATTTCGCCAAGGCGCGGCCGGGGCGGACGTTCGATCTCGCCTACACGCTCGCCTTCCTGGAATTTCAGGAGAACGGCTCGCCCTATCTCCTGTGCTCGGACGCCGATTACGACGCCAACCGCTGCGACGGCGTGACCTTCGAGCCGACGCCGGGATTGGTTGAGCGGCACCGGTCGCAACTCGACGCCTTGCTCGATTATCTCGGCGGCGCCGGCGACAAAAACTATGTCATCGTGTTCATCCACGGCTGGCGCAACACGGCTGATATCGGCAACGGCAATGTCGCGGATCTGCGCATCTACGCCGCTCACGCCGCGCGCTACATTCTGGATCGATGCCAATATGGCGACAGCCGCTTCTGCGGCATGAAGGTGACGGCCATCTATGTCGGCTGGCGCGGCGCCCGCACCGACGAGGCGCGGCTGAGGGCGTTCGGCCGCTGGCTCGGGGGCTCGCGATGCCACGCCAACGGCTGCGCCATCTCGGCGCCGTTCGAGCGCTGGGCGAGCCTTGGCGCCATCCTCACCCTGTTCGACCGCAAGCCGATCAGCGAGGCGATCGCACCCTCGGTCGTCTCCGCGTTGCGCGCGGTCGAAAGCCGCATTGGCCTACAGCAGGCGCGCCGGCAGACCGACCTTGCGCCGTGCGAATATTGGAGCCCCGCCAAAGGCGCGAGAGGCTGCACGACCTCGGGCGACAACGCCGCCGGCCCGCAGGCGCGCATGATCGTGTTCGGCCATTCGCTCGGCGGCAATCTGCTGGCGACCGGGCTCGAAGACGCGGTGGTGAAACAGGTCGAAAAGCACCGGCCGGGCGAGTTCCTGCCGCCGCCGCTCGGCAATCTCGTCGTGCTGATCAATCCCGCGTCGGAAGCGGCGAAATGGACGGCGATCCAGCGCGCGATCTGGGACAGGGTCGCCCGTTCGGCCGACGACAAGCGCCGCGACAAGGATCTGCTGGAGGACCGCGACTTTTTCCGCCTCGAACAGCGCCCGGTGATGGTCTCCGTCACCTCCGCCCGCGATTGGCCGCCGGGCGGCCTGCGTCCCTCCGATTGCGCGGAATTGCTGAAGCTCGTGCGCGAGGCGCGGCCCAATGCAGAGACGCGCGACATTCTCAAGGAAATGGCGAAGGACATTCGGCGGCGGGCCGGCGCCGTCGAATACGATCAGGCGACGTTCGACGCCTTTCCCGCTTTTCGCTTCGATTTCCGGCCGCTCGCCTCGTCGCTGGAGCGCGCGGCGCAATCGCTGTCGGACTGGCGCCCCGCCGCTGACGGTCCGCTAACCGGGCAGGATGTGGTCAACGCCTGCGCCGGCGGCGCGCCGCGAACCTGGCGGGGCTGGCTTTCGCCGCACGCCTGGGAAGGCGCGGCTTTGCGCGGGATCGCCGGCGTGCTGCGCACCTTGCCGTTCATGGACACCAACATCGAGCAGACGCACGCGATCGGCCATCTCGACCCCGATCGCAACGCGCAATCGCTGCACAGCCTCCAGTCGATTTCGCCGCGACCGTTCGGGACGACACATCAACTGCTGGGATGGGAGGCCGGCAGCCGGCCGGCCGCCTTCGACGACAAACTGGCGCGCGTGAAAGGTTATCTCGCGGCGCGGGATCGCGAATCCGCCTGCCCGAGCGCGCGTGACTGGCTGAGCAAGGCGCTCGCCGTCCAGTGGCGCTTCTACCACCGCTACGACGGATGGGACGCCGCCGACGTCGCCCAGAATGCGCCGGCGCTGCGGTTCGAGCACGGCTATTACCCCGCCCACATCTATCCGATCACGCTCGGCGCCGACCCGTTCTGGAACATGCGCGTGCTCGACGACGTGCTCGCCAGGCACGACGGATTCCTGCGGGCGAACTTCATCTGCGGCTTGCAGCAACTCGTCCTCGACGACGTCACCCGCACCGATCAGCCGCAGCCCCCCTCCGGCTTCGAGGCGCCGCCGTCGCCGTGAGGTTCAGATCACATAGGCTTTCAGCGGCGCGAAGCCGTTGAAGCCGACCGAGGAATAGGTCGTGGTGTAGGCGCCCGTCCCCTCGATCAGCACCTTCGCGCCGATCTCCAGTGACACGGGCAGCCAGTACGGCTCCTTCTCGTACAGCACGTCGACCGAATCGCAGCTTGGCCCGGCCAGCACGCACGGCCCGGTCTCGTCGCCGTCGAACAAAGTGCGGATGGGGTAGCGGATCATCTCGTCCATCGTCTCGGCGAGGCCGTTGAACTTGCCGATGTCGAGATAGACCCAGCGCTGCGCGTCGTCGCGCGCCTTCTGCGAGATCAGCACGACCTCGGCTTCGATGACGCCGGCGTTGCCGACCATGCCGCGTCCCGGCTCGATGATCGTCTCGGGGATGCGGTTGCCGAAATGGCGGCGCAGCGCGCGGAAGATCGCGCGGCCATAGACGCGCACGCTCGGCACGTCCTTGAGATAGCGGGTCGGGAAACCGCCGCCGAGGTTGAGCATCGCCAGTTCGACGCCGCGCTCGGCCAGTTCGCGGAAGATCGCGGCGGAGGTCTTCAGCGCCGCGTCCCACATGCGCGGGTCGCGCTGCTGCGAGCCGACATGGAACGACAGCCCGTGCGCGACGAGGCCGAGTCGGTGCGCGCGCTCCAGCACCTCGGCCGCCATCTCCGGCGCGCAGCCGAATTTGCGCGACAGCGGCCATTCCGCGCCCGCGCCATCGCACAGGATGCGGCAGAATACGCGCGCGCCCGGCGCGGCGCGCGCGATCTTCTCGACCTCCGCCACGCAATCCACGGCGTAGAGCCGCACGCCGAGCGCGTGGGCGCGGGCGATGTCGCGCTCCTTCTTGATCGTGTTGCCGTAGCTGATCCGCTCCGGGCCGGCGCCGGCCGCCAGCGCCTGCTCGATCTCGGCCACGCTGGCGCAATCGAAGCAGGAGCCGAGCCTCGCCAGCAGATCGAGGATTTCCGGCGCCGGATTGGCCTTCACGGCGTAGAACACGCGCGTATCGGGCAGCACGCGGGCGAAGCGGGCGTAATTGGCGCGCACCACGTCGAGGTCGACGACCAGGCGCGGCCCTTCGTCGCGGGTGCGGGCGAGAAATTCCTTGATGCGGTCGGTCATGGCGGCATCCCCCAACGCGACGGCGTCGCGTGCGAAGCGAACGACAGGGAGTTGGCGATGCGTCGCGCCCGCGCGCGATGGAGACGCGCGAAGCGATACCGTTGACCCGCCAACCGCGAACCCGCCGCAGGGCTCGCGCCCCGCGACAAGATCAGGCGCTGCGCCGTGGCCCCGAGGGGCCATCGTTTGGAAAGGAAGCTCCCTTCCGCACACCCGGCAAGATAGACAAGCCTCTTCGGTGAGCCGGCCTTTGGAGGGCCGACAGAGACCAAAAAAGCCCGGTCCGTCGTTGCTTCAAGTCGCGTCCCCCGTTGGGCGGGGTGCACCGGTTCATCTCCGGCTGCCGGTCTTTTCAGGGGCGGTTGACTGGCCTCTTGTCCAGATCCCCGCCGACCGACACACGACCACAGGCACGTGCGTATTGGGCGCTCGCTAAATCAGGCGAGTCGCGCCCGATTGCAAGCGGTTTTTTGCGCGCGCGGCGCGATTTGCGGCGTGGGGCCGGGCTGTGGTAGGGTACAACCTGACTTTGCAATCATCCCGACACGAGGACGGCGATCTTGCGCCGGCGCGAACGTTGAGCACTCCCCCCGACATGGGCCCGCTGTGGGTCAAGCTGGCCTCGGCCGGAATCCGCCCGACCCGGCAGCGGCTCGAACTGGCCGAAATCCTGTTTTCCGCCGGCGACCGCCACTTCACCGCCGAGATGATCCACGGCGAAGCGCGCGCCTTGCGCTATCCGCCCTCGCTCGGCACCGTCTACAACACGCTCAACCAGTTCGTGCATAACGGCCTGCTGCGCGAGATCGCGCTGTACGATTCCAAGATCTGGTACGACACCAACACCGGCCCGCACTGCCATTATTACTGGGAGGATACGGAGGAGCTGTCCGACATCCCCGAGGCGCTCGCGCCGACCCTCACCGTGGCGGCGCCGCCCGGCGCCAAGGTGACGGCGATCGACATCATCGTGCGGGTGAAGGCGGGCGAAGCGCCGCGCGAATGCCCGATGGCGCGATTTGAAGTGTTTCTAAAGTGATTTGAACCATTTCAATGCGGGGCGCCGGTCATTGCGCGCCGCCGCGCTCTGCGACTAACACAGGACCGACGCGGGACCTCTCCCGCGAAGGGCCGGACAATGGGTCGCAAAGGAACACGTGCGGGATTGGCGCTGGCGGCGACGCTGGCGCCGTGTTTGGCCCTTGCCGACCCGACGCCCGACCCCTATCACGAGCTTGAGACCAAATACCTGTTCGGCTTCACCGAGGGCGCCGACATCGGCGCCGAGGGCGAACGCGCCGTCGAGTTCGAGACCACGACGGGATGGGGCCGTCGCGGCGGGGTCTATGGAACGCTCGAACAGGAGCTCGAATACGAGAGCGTGCCGACGCAGAATTTCGGCTACGAGATCAGCGCGCACGGGTTCGCCCACGACATCCACGGCGTGACCGACGCGCCGAACGCCACCGGCGCGCATTTCAGCGGCTTATCGACCGAGTTGCGCTATCTCGTCCTCGGCCGTGGCCCCGGCTCGCCGATCGGCTTCACCTTGACCGCTTCGCCCGAGTGGGCGCGGATCGACGATTTCGGCCAGCATGTGACCGACCTGTCCACCACCTTCAAGGCGGTCGCCGACGCCGAATTGATCGCCAACCGCCTCTACGCCGCCGCGAATCTGATCTATGCGCCCGATGTCGCGCGCTCTCCCGGCGCCGCCTGGCAGCGCAGTTCATCGCTCGGGTTGAGCGCGGCTCTGGCCTATCGGGTGACGCCGAAGGTGACGCTGGGCGGCGAGGCGGAAGTCATCGGCGCCTATGATGGCCTGCTGGCGCGCAGCTGGCAGGGCGACGCCGTGTTCGTCGGTCCGACCTTGCACGTGCAATTCACGCCGAAGGTGATGCTGGCGGCGGCCTGGTCGACGCAGGCGGCCGGGCGCGTGATCGGAGACAATCGCGGGCTCAACCTCGTTGATTTTCCGCATCAGCGCGGCAATCTGAAGCTTGAAATCGAATTCTGAACCGTTTCGGAGGCGCATATGAAACCCTATCTCATCGTCGTGACGCTCGCGGCGGCGCTGGCGAGCCCGGCGCTGGCCGAGGACGTCACGGTCAAGCTGGCGCTCAAGAACCATCAGTTCATCCCCCATGAAGCCGAAGCGCCCGCGGGCAAGCCGGTGACGATCGAGTTGACCAACCAGGATTCCACCGCGGCGGAATTCGAGAGCAAGACGTTGCGGGTGGAGAAGGTGGCGCCGGCGGGCGGGACCGTGACCCTGAAAGTGCGGGCGCTGGCCCCCGGCCGCTATCGTTTCTTCGACGATTATCACGAGGACACGACCGAGGGCTTCCTGGTCGTCAAGTGATGGGAGTTTCCTAAATGCTCGGCGCGCTCATCATCGTATTCCGCGAGGTCATCGAGGCCGGGCTGATCGTCGGCATCATCCTGGCCGTCACCAAGGGCGTGCATGGCAGCCGGGCGCTGGTCGCGCTCGGCGTCGCCGCCGGCGTCGCGGGCGCCTGTCTGGTGGCCGCGTTCGCCGGTTTCCTCGCCGAGGCGCTGGCGGGCATCGGGCAGGAGGTGTTCAACGCCTCGATCCTGCTCGTCGCCGTCGCCATGCTGACCTGGCACAACATCTGGATGGCGAGCCACGGGCGCGAACTGGCGGCGCAGGTCAAGAGCGTCGGCTCGGAGGTGCGCGCCGGCACCCGCTCGATCGCGGCGCTGGGAATCGTCGTCGCCATCGCGGTGATGCGCGAGGGCTCCGAGGTCGCGCTGTTCCTCTATGGCCTGATGGCCTCGTCGGGTTCGACCTCGGTCGAATTGTTCGAAGGCTCCGCGCTCGGGCTGGCGCTCGGCGCCGGCGTCACGGCGCTGACCTATTTCGGGCTGGTGACGATCCCGACCCGCTGGCTGTTCCGCGTCACCACGGTGCTGATCGCCTTCCTCGCCGCCGGCCTCGCCTCGCAGGCGATGGTGTTCCTGCAACAGGCGGGCCTCGTCACCGTGCTGGAGAACACGGCCTGGAACACCTCCGCCATCCTCTCCGATTCGAGCCTGCCCGGCCGCGTGCTGCATACGTTGATCGGCTACGCCGACCAGCCCTCGCAATTGCAGGTGCTGGTCTATGCGATCGTGCTGTTCGGCGGCTTCGCGCTGTCGCGCCTGTTCGCGCCCGCGCCGCCGCCGCCGCCCG
>JAGWRL010000014.1 GCA_028876585.1 Pseudomonadota bacterium
AGGATCAGGATTCGGTCTCGGCCCAGTTGCAGACGAAACTCGATTCGATCACCGAGCCGTGGGGGGTCAAGGTCGAGCAGGTGCAGATGAAGAATATCGAGATCCCGCCGACCATGCAGCGCGCGATGGCGCAGGAGGCGGAGGCGTTGCGCGAAAAACGCTCGCGTCAGATCAAGGCCGAGGCCGAGCGCGAGGCGGCGCAGCTTTTGAAGGAGGCCGCCGACATCATCGCTTCCTCGCCGGGTTCGCTGGAATTGCGCCGGATGCAGATGCTGACCGAAGTCGGCGCCGAGCAGAACACGATGACGATTGTGATGATGCCGAGCGAATTCGTCACGCTCGCCGGGGCGCTGGCAAAGAACGCGCTGTCCAAGTGACGCCTTGGCGGGCCTGCGCCGGCGGCGTCACCGTGACCTGCCGGCTGACGCCCAAGGGCGGGCGCGACGGCGTCGACGGCGTGGCGGCTTTGTCCGATGGAACCGTCGTGCTGGCGTGCCGCGTCCGCGAAGCGCCGGAGGATGGCCGCGCCAACGAGGCTTTGTGCCGGTTGATCGCCAAGACGGCCGGCGTCGCCGCCTCGCGGGCGCGCGTGGCGGCGGGGGCGAAAGCGCGGGTGAAACAGATCGCGCTCGAAGGCGACCCCGATGCCTTGATGGCGGCGCTGGCGCTCGCGGTCAGCCGATCCAGCGAAACGCGCCCTGCGCGAACATGAGCGCCCGACCCTGATGGATGCTCGCCTCCGCCGCGACCGCCGGGGGAACGTCCGCCAGCAGTACCATCAGCGCCCGTGCGACGCCGCCATGGCTGGCGACGAACAGGTCGCGTTCGACCGAACGAAGCCACGGCGTCAGGCGCAGCGCCAGCGTCGCATAGCTCTCGCCGTTGGGCGGCGTGAAATCCCATTTGCTCGCGGCCCGCGCCGCGGCGCCCGCGGGGTCGCGCGCCTGCACCTCCGGCCAGGTGAGGCCCTCCCAATCGCCGAAGGTGAGTTCCTTTAGCGCGTCGTCGAGGCCGTAAGCGCTCGGCGGCAGGCCCATCGCGGCGCGGGCGCGCTCGATCGTCTCGCGCGTGCGGATCAGCGGCGACGAGACGAAGGCGCGCGCCGCCTCCAGCCGGTCGATCTCCGCCCCCGCCAGTTTGCGCAACGTGCGCCCGACCGCGCTCGCCTGTTCGCGCCCCTTGGGGTTGAGCGGAACGTCGCGTTGGCCCTGCAACCGGCCGTCGCGATTGTAATCCGTCTCGCCGTGGCGGATGAACAGCAGCCGATGGGGAAAGCGCATCGTCACAACGGTTTTGGGCGGAAACCGTAGCGCCGCGCCAGCGCCAGGCAGTCCGCGACCGGGGCGACGCCCGTGGTCGTCGACACCTCGCGCATCGAGGCGGCGGCGCAGGCATGGCCGAGCGCGAGGCTCTCCTCCAGCGCTAAGCCTTCGTGCCAGCCATAGATCACGCCGGCCGCGAACGCGTCGCCCGCGCCATTGACGCCGGCGAGCTGCTCGGGAGGCAGCGCGACCGAACCCAGCGCGCAAATCTCGCCGCCGCGCACCGCCGCGATCGCCCCTTCGGGGAAATGCGCCACCGCCAGTTCGAGCGGCCCCTTATCCATCACCCGCCGCAGCGCGTCGGCGATTTTCGCCGGCGCCGCGCGCCCCGCCTCGCGCGTCTCGACGCCGGCGACGCAGCCGATCTCGTAATCGTTGACGATCATCAGATCGAGAAACGGCAGGCAGGAATGGCCGAACCGCGCCACTTCGTCGCGCGCGGTGGTGACCAGTTCGAGGTTGGTGCGCAACCCCGCCGCTTTCGCCTTGCGCAGCACGCTCGCCCATCCCGTCGAATCCGCCCCCCACGGCGCGTCCATGGTCTTGTGCGCGCCGGGCAGGCCGAGATGCAGCAGCCGCGCCTTGGCGGCGGAAAAGTCGAAATGATCCGGCGACATCCGCGCCGCGACGCCGGGCGCGTAAAAATGCGTGCGCCGGCCGCTCGCCTTCGAGTTGAAGCAATCGGTCGAGGCGGTCATGTCCTGGGTCGAAAGCGCCAGCCCGGCGCGGTCAATGCCGTAGCGGTCGCATTCGGCCAGCAGAAACCGCCCGTCGCCGTCGTCGCCGATGAGCCCCATCGTGGCCACCGGCAAGCCGGGATCGAGCCGCTTGAGGTCGATCGCCATGTTGCAGCCGGAGCCGCCGCCCTGGCGATCGAAATGGGTGATCGTCGTCATCGTGTCCTCGTCCGGCCAGACGGGGATCGATTTGTTGAGATCGACGCACCAGGTGCCGGCCGTGAGGACGCCGCGACGCATCGCTCAGCCCGCTTTCAGCACGGCTTCCGTGATTTCCGTGTCGGCCGCCAGCGCGCGGGCCGGCTTGATTCCGGCCTTGGCGAGCGTGTCGTGATAGGCGGCGACCGCTTCGCGGGGCGAAATGTCCCCATCCGCCACCGTGCGCATAAACCGCACCACGTCGAGCGGGCTCTCCGCCAGATTGATCTTGCGGCCGAACAGCGCGACCCGCGCGCCATATTTCTCGGCCTGATGGATCAGCTCGAAACAGTCGCGCGTGGTGCCGGCGCCGCCGCCGAGCACGCCGACGACGAGGCTCGGGTCGAATTCCGCCAGTTCGGCCAGCGCGCGCGGGCCGTTGAACGGGATTTTCAGGAACTGCGGCCGCTCCGCCTTGGTGAGGCCGGCCAGACAGCGCACGATCGAATCGTTGACGAAGGCGGGCATGTCCTCGTCCGCCAGACGGTGCGGCGCGTTGGGGTTGAACACTTCGAGGAAATACTTGAAATCGTTGGCTTCCGCGTCGGCGCGGAAATCCGCGAAGGCTTCCAGCGAGGCGACGTCGGCGTCGGTCACGTTGTTGAAGGTGAGGGAATAGAGGCCGAGGTCGGTCAGCGCGACGCGGCCGCTCATCTGCGGCGCCGGCGCGCCATGGCGCACGCGCGACAGCGAGGCGGTGCGGAACGGGCGCGACGGCGTCTCGTGATGCACGGCGGCGCGATGGCGCCATACGTCGGTGGCGTCGTTGGCGCGGATCGCGGGCTTGACGCCCGTGCCGGCGAACACGCCCTCATCCACCAGCGCCTCGATGTTGGAGGCGGAGGCGAGCAGGATGTCGACCACGTCCTGTTTGACGATGTCCGTGCAATTCTTGAGAAATTCGGCGCGGGTGCGCAGGCGCGGGGTCGCGCCGTCGGGCGTGCGGACGGGGCCGACGGCGTGCAGGCCGGGGCCCATGTCGGGGTCTTTGGCGTCGGCGATGATGAAATCACGGCGGCGATATTGGCCTGCGCGAATGCGCGAAAGCTTTTCGTCCAGTCTCGTCATCGGGGCGTCCTGCGTCGTAAGGTGGCGACTTCCATAATGCGGCGGCCCGGTCGGCGCAACGCGCGCGGGGCGCCTGATGCGGATCGCGGCGGCCGGCGAAGGCCAACTGGAGATCGAGGAGGGGCCGAGTTGACCGTTCCGAAAATCGCGCGCGTCGCCGCGGCCGGCGACCTGCGGCTGGAAGCCTCGGGCGCCTGGATCGCCGACAACGCCGATGCGCTGCAAGCGCTGATCGACGAGGCCGCGGCGACGCCGCTGGCGCCGCTCGACGTCGCCGGGATCGAGCGGCTCGACACTTTCGGCGCCTGGGCGCTGGCCCGCCTGCGCGGCGAGCCGCGCGCGGCGCTGACCGGCGTGCGCGCGACGCAGGCCGGCCTGTTCGAGGCGATCGAGCGGCTTCCCCACCACGTCGCGCCGCCGCCGGCGCGCCGAGCCCGGTTCGCCGACGCGCTGGAATCGCTCGGCCGCGCGTTGGTGGATATCGGCGCCAATCTGGTCGATTTCGCCGCGATGTTCGGACGGCTGGCGCTGACGTTCGCGCGGGCGCTGCGCCATCCGAAAACCTTCCGCCTGCGCTCGATCGTGCATCACCTTGACCGCGTCGGTGTGCAGGCGGTGCCGATCATGGCGATGATGACGTTTCTCGTCGGCGCCATCATCGCCCAGCAGGGATTTTTCCATTTCCGCCGCTTCGGCGCGCAGGATTACGTGGTCGATCTGGTCGCGGTGCTGATCCTGCGCGAGATCGGCGTGCTGCTGGTCACCATCATGGCGGCCGGCCGCTCGGGCAGCGCCTACACCGCCGAAATCGGCTCGATGAAGATGCGCGAGGAGATCGACGCGCTGTCGACAATGGGCTTTGACGCCGCCGAATTCCTCATTCTGCCGCGCGTGCTGGCGCTGGTGATCGCGGTGCCGGCGCTGACTTTCATCGGTTCGCTGGCGGCGCTGGCGGGCGGCGGCGTCGTCGCCTGGGTCTACGCCGGCATGAGCCCGCCGATCTATATCGAGCGCCTGTCGGAGGCGGTGTCGATGGAATCGTTCGAGGTCGGAATGATCAAAGCGCCGTTCATGGCGCTGGTGGTGGGGATCGTGGCGGCCTGCGAAGGTCTGCGGGTCGAAGGCAGCACGGATTCGCTCGGTCGGCGCACCACCAGTTCGGTCGTCAAGTCGATCTTCCTCGCCATCGTGCTCGACGGCGCGTTCGCGATCTTTTTCGCCGCCGTCGGCATGTGAGGCGGCGTGAGCGAGAGCGCCATTCGCATCGAGGGTCTGACCGTCGGCTTCGGCGCGAAAACCGTGATTGACGCCCTGTCGCTCGACGTGCGCCGCCACGAGATCCTCGGCTTGATCGGCGCCTCCGGCGGCGGCAAGAGCGTGCTGCTGCGCGCGATGCTCGGCCTGATCGGCAAACGGGCGGGACGGATCGAGATTCTGGGGCTGGCGCGCGAGAGCGATTCGGCGCGGGAGCGGCGCGAGATCGGCCGCCGCTGCGGCGCGATGTTCCAGCAGGGCGCGCTGTTCTCCTCGCTCACCGTGCTCGAAAACCTCGAATTCCCGATGCGCGAATATCTCGGCGGCTCGGACCGGCTGCGGCGCGAGGTGGCGATCGCCAAGCTCGAAATGGTCGGCCTGGCCGCCGACGACGCGGCGAAATTTCCCGCCGAACTGTCCGGCGGCATGGTCAAGCGGGTCGCGCTCGCCCGCGCCCTGGCGCTCGACCCCGATGTGCTGTTGCTCGACGAGCCGACCTCGGGGCTCGATCCGATCGCCGCCGGCGAGTTCGACCTTTTGATCCGCGCATTGCGCCAGACGCTCGGCCTCACCGTGTTCCTGGTGACGCACGATCTCGACACGCTGAATTCGGTGTGTGACCGGGTGGCGGCGCTCTATGGCGGAAAAATCCTCGCCGTCGGCCCGCTGGCCGAGGTGCGCGACGTCGATCACCCCTGGGTCAGGGCCTATTTCCGTGGCGCGCGCGGCCGCGCGGCGAAACTGTAGCGAGGCAGCGCATGGAAACGCGGGTCCGTTTCATCATCGTCGGCGCCTTCGCGATGGCGGCCATCGTCGGCGTGTTCCTGTTCGCGTTCTGGATTCACGGCGCCGGCGGCCTCGCCAACACCAGATCGCTGCGGGTGGAGTTCGCGGGCTCGGCCACCGGTCTGCGGCCGGGCTCCGCCGTGCTGTTTAACGGCGTCAGAATCGGCGAAGTGACGCGCATCACCTTCGATCCCGTGCGCGCCGATCTGGTCAACGCCGATCTCGCGGTGGAAGCCGCGGCGCCGTTGCGCGCCGACGCGCGCGTCACCGTCGAGGCGCAGGGCCTGTTGGGGACGACGGTGGTCGCGATCTACGGCGTCAGCGCGGAGGCGCCGCTGCTGCCGGCCTCGGCCGTGCTGCACGCCGGCGCGTCCAGCTCGCTGACGGGCGAGGCGCGCGCCGCGCTCGCCGACCTGCGCGCGATCCTGGCCGACAACAAGGCGCCGTTGGCCGACATCCTGAAGAACGTCGATACGTTCTCGCAGGCGCTCGGCCGCAATTCCGGCAAGCTCGACGGCATCGTCGCCGGGCTCGAAAAATTCCTCGGCCAAGGCCCCAAGCCGCCGCCGCCGCAATTCCTGACCCTGCGCGCGCCGCGCGATTTTTCCGCGCTGACGCCGATCAGCGCTCAGATCGCCGTCGCCGACCTCGCCGCGCCGGTGGCGTTCCAGACCCAGCGGATCATGAGCCGGGCCGGTCCCGACAGCCCGCTCACGCTCGGCGAGGCGCAATGGACCGACGCGACGCCGAAGCTGCTCCAGCTGAATCTCGTCGAGGCGTTCGAGAACGCCCATCTCGGCGGATCGGTTGGCCTGCCGCTCGATTCCGGCGCGCCGGATTTCCAACTGATGATCGAACTGCGCCGGTTCGAGATCGATCTCGCCGAGCACGCGGCGGTGATCGAGCTCGCGGCGCGGCTCGTCGGCAAGGACGGGCGGGTGGCGGCGGCGAAGCTGTTCCACGGCGCGTCGGACAGCGCGGCGAGCGACGGCGAGGCGGCGGCGCGCGCGCTGGGCGCAGCGTTCGGGCAAGTCGCCAGCCAGATCGTGGAATGGACCGTTCAGACGACGAAATAAGCGCCTCAGCCCGCGACGATCTCGCCGAGCGCGGCGAGCAGCCGCGCGTTATGTTCCGGCCGCCCGACCGTGATGCGCAGATAATCGGCGGTGCGCGGCCTGGCGAAATGGCGCACCAGCACGGCGCGCTGCCGCAGGCCCGCCGCCAGCGCCGCGCCCGCCATTCCCCGCCGGCGCGCGAACACGAAATTCGCCGCCGAGGGCAGGACCTCGAAGCCGAGACGTCTCAGCCCGTCGGTGAGAGCCTCGCGCTCGCCCACCACATCGGCCAGACGCGCCCGGAAATAGGCCTCGTCCTCGACCGACGCGGCGGCCCCCGCCTGCGCCGCAGCGCCGAGCGGGTAGGAATTGAAACTGTCCTTGACCCGGCCCAGCGCCTCGATCAGCCCGGCCGCGCCCAGCGCGTAGCCGACCCTGAGCCCCGCCAGCGCGCGCGATTTCGACATCGTCCGCACGATCAGCAGATTGGGATGGTCGGCCAGCAGCGGCAGCGCCGTTTCGCCGCCGAAATCGACATAGGCCTCGTCGATCACGATCGGAATGTCGCGCCGCGCCGCGACCAGTTCGGCGATCTCCGCCAGCGGCAGCGCGACGCCGGTTGGGGCGTTGGGGTTGGCGAGGATGATCGCGCCGCAGGGGCGGCGATAATCGGCGAGCCGCACGCGCAAGCCCTCGTCGAGCGGCACCGTCTGACAGGTCACGCCGGTCAGTTGCGCGTAGACGGGATAGAAACTGTAGGTGACGTCGGGAAACAGCAGCGGCCCGTCATGCTTCAGCAGCGCCGCGAAGGCGTGCGCCAGCACCTCGTCGGAGCCGTTGCCGACGAACACATTTTCCAGCTTCACGCCGTGGTAGGCGGCCAGCGTCTCGCGCAGGCCGCGCGATTCCGGATCGGGATAGAGCCGCAGATCGTCCGACGCCGCCGCCCGGATCGCCGCCAGCGCCCTGGGCGAGGGCGGGTAGGGGCTCTCGTTGGTGTTGAGCTTGACGAGATCGGCGATGCGCGGCTGCTCGCCGGGCACATAGGGGTGCAAATCGCGCGCGAGCGCGCTCCAATAGGGGTTCATCGCCAAATCCGCCTGCGTCGCCAAGCCTCTTCGTCCGCTTAAAGCCGGCCCGGCCGCGCGGCAAGCGGCGGAATCGGCTCGACGGCGCGGGGTGTTATGTTATGGTCTGAGCGCAAAACAGGGGGAAGAGCCATGCGCTGGGGGGTATTTGCGACGGTAGCAGCTTGGATGACGGCCTTGAGCCCCGCGCTGGCGCTCGACAAGGTGACCTTCGGCACCAACTGGCTCGCCGACCCCGAAGCTGGCGGCTATTATCAGGCGTTCGTCGACGGCACTTATGAAAAATACGGCCTCGACGTCAAAATCCTGCCCGGCGGGCCGATGTCGAACGGCGGCCTGTTGCTGATCTCGGGCAAGATCGAGTTCTTCATGGGCGGCGACGTCCTCGGCGATTTCTACAATGTCGAGCACAATCTCCCCGTCATCACGGTCGCCGCGCATTTCCAGAAGAACCCGCTGGTCATGATGTCGCATCCCGGCGTCGGGCTGGACAAGTGGGAGGATCTGGCCAAGGCGACCGCCATCGTCAGCAAGGGCGCGGTCGCCACTTATTACGCGTGGATGCGGATGGCTTACGGCTTCAAGGACGAGAACGTGAAGCCGTATAACTACAATTCCGCCACCTTCATCGCCGACCCGCATTCGATCCAGCAGGGCTACGTCACCTCGGAGCCGTTCTCGATCGAGCAGCAGGGCCACTTCAAGCCGAACGTGTTCCTGCTCTCCGACTACGGCTATTCCAGCTACGCCACCACGATCATCGCCCGCAAGGAGATCGTCGACAAGAACCCCGATCTGGTGCAGCGCTTCGTCGACGCCTCGACCATCGGTTGGTACAATTATCTCTATGGCGACAACAAGAAAGCCAACGACGCGATCAAACACGACAATCCCGAGATGACCGACGCGCAGATCGACTTTTCGATCGCCAAGCTGAAGGAATACGGCATCGTCGATTCCGGCGATGCGCTGACCATGGGCATCGGCGCGATGACCGACGCGCACATGAAGGATTTCTTCGACAAGATGGTGAAGGCCGGCCTCGTCAAGGCCGATCTCGACTACAAGAAGGGTTACACCCTGAAATTCGTCAATCACGGCGTCGGGCTCGACCTGCGCCCGAAATAGCATGCGGCTTTGGCTGAAGACCCCGCTCGCCGCGCTGGCTGACGGCGCGGAGGGCGGGATCGTCGTCGAGGGCGCGCGCATCGTCGAACTGGTCGGGCGCGGGGCCGCGCCCGCCGCGCCGGTGGATCAGACCTTCGACGCCAGCCGGCACGTGCTGCTGCCGGGCCTCGTCAACGCGCATCATCATTTCTATCAGACGCTGGCGCGCGCCCATCCCGCCGGCTTCGGGCTCGACCTCGTGCCCTGGCTCGTCGCGCTCTATCCGATCTGGTCGCGCATGAACGCCGGGGATTTGCGGCTTGCGACCCGGGTGGCTTTGGCGGAGCTGCTGCTGTCGGGCTGCACCACCGCCGCCGACCACCACAATCTGTTTTCGCCCGGCCTCGAACACGCCATCGACATCGAGGTGGAGGAGGCGCGCGCGCTCGGCGTGCGCATGAACGTCACGCGCGGCGCGATGAGTTTCTCCACCCGCGACGGCGGCCTGCCGCCCGAGAACGTGGTGCAGGACGACGACGTCGTGCTGGCCGATTGCGCCCGCGTCGCCAAGCTCTATCACGACCCGTCGCCTGGCGCGATGACGCAAATCGCCTTCGCCCCCTGCTCGCCGTTCGCCGTGCACAAGCCGCTGATGCCCGATCTCGCCGCGCTGGCGGCGGCGCTCGACGTGCGGCTGCACACCCATTTCATGCAGGTCGAGGACGAGGAGCGCTTCTCGCTCGCCGCTCACGGCTTGCGCCCGGTCGATTTTCTCGAAAGCGTCGGCTGGCTCAGCCCGCGCGTCTGGCTCGCCCATGCCGTGCATTTCAACGCGGACGACATTGCGCGGCTGGGGAGCGCGGGCGTCGCCGTCTGCCACCTCGCGGCGGCCGACATGCTGCTGGGAGCGGGAATCTGCCCGGTCAAGGATTTCGAGGCGGCGGGCGCCCCGGTCGGGCTCGGCGTCGACGGCTCGACCTCGAACGATTCCTCCAACATGATGGAGGCTTTGCGCCATTCGCTGATGGCGCAAAGGCTGAGATACGGCGCGGCCGGCGTCACCCATCTCGACGCGTTGCGCTGGGCGACCGAAGGCGGGGCCAGATGCCTGGGGCGCGACGACATCGGCCGCATCGGCGTGGGCAAACAAGCCGATCTGGCGCTGTTCAAGCTCGACGCGCCACGCTTTTCCGGCGCGCACGATCCGCTCGCCGCGCTGGTGCTGTGCGGCGCGCATCGCGCGGATCGGGTGATGGTCAACGGCGAATGGCGGGTGATCGACGGCGCGGTGGTCGGCCTCGACCTCGACGCGCTGCTGAGCCAGCATCGCGCCGCGGCGCGCAAGTTTGCGTGAGGCGCTTCACAGATCGAAGATATAAGGCTTCGCCGCGCCCTGCGGCCGCACGCCCCAGACGGAAAACAACGCGCTCCATTCCGCCTGCGTCGCGCTGACGTTCATCACGTCGGACAGTGGCGGCAGCGGCGAGCGAAGCGTCGTGAACTTCACGCCCTCGTTCGTTGTTTGCAGCCCGCCCTCGGGCGAAACGACATGCAGCGTCAATCCCGCATGCGCCCGCTTCAATGCCGCGTAGAGCCTGAGAAAGGGCGTCGCGTCGCCGACCGGCGCCCATTCCAGCCTGATCGCGGCGACTGGCGCTGCGCCCGCCAGCACGGCGCGCCATTTGGCGTCGAGATGCGCCAACTTCTCGGCGTTGGCGGCGGCGATCGCGTCATAGGAAAGCGCGCCCGCCTCGGCGAGGCTCAATTGCACGCCATGGACATAGGCGTCGTCCTGCGCGGCGTAGGCCAGCGTGTTGATCCGGCCGCCCGGCGCGGCCGCGCCGAGCCGTTCGCGCATCGCGTCGAAGTCGAGCGTGCCGAACGTCGTTCCGACGAATCGAAACGCGGTGCGCCCCGAAAACAGCCGTCCGCCGCCGCGCTCGACGAACGCGAGCAGCGCGGGCAGCGGAATATCGGCCCAGCGCAATAGCGAGGATTCATGATGGCCGAATCGGGTCAGCGCCATGCCGACATGGCAATTGCCGCCGAGCGGCAGCGCGGCGGCGGGTGTCGACGTCAAGTTCCCCTCCTGGCCAAACGTGTTTTGAGCATCCGCGTTTCGCGAATGCGCCGCAACGCAATTGCATCGGACGCGGCGCTCGTCTAATTTGGCGCTCATACGTATAGAGCGAGTTTCATGGGCGCCGACTTAATCCGGTACGACCTTCTGGTTCAGGACGCGCTGCGCTCGGTGGTGAGAAGGGTTCTCTCCGACGCCGCGCGCGATGGCCTTCGCGGCGACCATCACTTCAACATTTCGTTCAAGACCCATGCGCCGGGCGTCGCGCTGCCCGCTTCGATCAAGCAGCGCTATCCCGAGGAAATGGCGATCATCCTCCAGCACGAATTCTGGGATCTCGCCGTCGGCGCCGATCACTTCGAGGTGAGCCTCAATTTTTCGCGCAAGCCCGAGCGGCTGACCATTCCGTTCGACGCCATCACCGGCTTCAGCGACCCCTCGGTGCCGTTCGGCTTCAAGCTGGAGCCGCGCGTGGCGGAAGCGCCGGCGGACGCCGCTCCCCCGCCGCCCGTTCCCGCGCCCAAGGCCTCGGCCAAGGCGACGCCCAAGAGCGAGCCGAAGCCGAAACTCGTCGAAGCGGCGAAGGGGACGGACAAGCCGGCCGACGGCGAGGCCGCCAAGGTCGTCTCGATCGACGCTTTCCGCAAGAAGTAGCGCCGCGTTGAGCGAGGTCGTCAATCTGCGTCTCGCCCGCAAGCGCAAGGCGCGCGCGGCGGCCGAACTCGAGGCCGCGCAACGGCGGGCGCAATTCGGTCAAACCAGGGCGCGCACGAGCGCCGAGGCGGAGCGTCGCGCGAGCGAGGCGCGCAAGCTCGACGGCCATTTGCTGCCGCGTCCCGATGAGCCTTGAGCCGACCGCCTTCGTCAAACGCTCGTTGACCATAGCCGGCCATCGCACCAGCCTGTCGCTCGAATCCGCGTTTTGGCGCAAGCTGGAGGCGCTCGCCGCCGCGCGCGGCCTGTCGCTCAGCGCGCTGGTGGCGCAGGTCGACGCCGGCCGCGGCGAGGCCAACTTGTCCTCGGCCTTGCGGGTGTTTGCGCTGGAGAACGCGGCGTAGCCTATTGCGCCGCCTGCCGGCGGGCGCCGCTTGCCGGCGGCGCCAAGGGCGCCTCGCGGCGGGAGGCGGCCCATTCGGCATAGGGGCAGAGATAGAGCTGCATCAGCCGCTGCTGTTCCTGCGCCGCCTCGAAGGCGGCGATCTCGTTGGCGCGCCGGGTCAGGAACAATTGCGCCTTGCGGCTGCGGTTGAAGGCGGCGCGTTCGCGAATGTCGGCCTCGAAATTGGCGATGCGATCGCTTTCGCGCGCCAGCGATTCGGCAGCCAGCCCCGCCGCCAGCAGCGTCGCGTCGATTTTGCGCGTCGCCGCGTCGCCCTTGGTCGAAACATCGACGGCGGGCGGCGGCCCGCTCCAGAACGGCCCGACCTTGCTGTGAACCAGCTTCGCCTCCAGCCCGAGCGAGAGATCGGCGAGGTCGAGCGCGCCGGACACGCTCGCCGACCCGTCGCGCGCCGGCGCCTCGAACGGCCCGAATCGCAGCGCGCCGGAACTGAGCGCCAGCGCGGCGGATACGCCGGCGAGCGTCAGCGGCGCCTTGTCGAGCTCCGCCCCGATCTGCGCCTGGAGCTTCTTCTCGTCGAGCGCCGCGCCGCCCTGTTCGATCCGGTCGAGCGCGCGGCCGAATCCGTCGGCGTCGAGGCGCGCGATCTTCGCCTCGTCGAGCGTCAGCCGCCCGCCGCCCGAAAGCCCGGCGATCAGCGCGGCCGCCGAGCCGCCGGCGCCGCCGAAATCGAGCGAGGCGTCGAAGCGGCCCCGCATCCCGGCCTTTTCGAGGCCGACGTCTTTCAGCGTCAGCGCGCCGCTCGCCGTCGCCTGCGTCTTGTCGCGCCGCAGCGTCAGGCGGCCGCCCGCCGCGCCGCCGTTGAGCAGCAGCGCGACGTCATCGAGCGTCAGCCGGTCGCGCGCCATCTGCAACCGCGCCGACGCGGAGCGGCCGATCCCGGCGCCAAGGTCGAGCGCGCCGATCTTCAGCCCGAGGTCGAGGCTCGGCGGGCTCAACAACGCCGGCGCGAAAGCCGCCTCCGACCACAGCGCGCCCGGTCGCGGCGGCGCCGGGCGGCCGAGCGCCAGCGCCAAAAGCCCGGCGAGCGAGGCGTGGTCGATCTCCAACGCCCCGGTGAGCGTCGGCGCCGGCGGTTGCGCGGCGTCCGCGCCTTGCGCCGTGGCCAAGAGCCGATCGAGCGACAGCGTTTCGCGGCGCGGCGTCCAGTCGAGCGCGCCGCTGAGGCGGGCGCCCGCCAGCGCGCCCGCGATCTGCGTGAAATGCGCGCCGCTTTCGCGCAGCTGCGCCTCGGCGGCGAGATCGGCCGGCGCCATGACGCCGGTTCCCGCCGCACCCAATCCGAGCGCCGCCAGCGCCGGGAACAGATCGCCGCTCTTCAGCGTCAGCCGCCCCGCGAGCAGCGGCGCCTCGCCCTCGGCCTGCGGCTTCAACGCGCCGCTCCAGGCGAGATCGGCGCCGGCCAGCGCCAGCTTCGCCTTGGCCTCGAAACCGCGCTCCCATTGGCCGGACCCGTCGAGCGAAAGCTCGGCCCGGCCGGCCGCGCCGGCGGGCAGGTTCGCGCCGAGCCGGCGCAGCAGCGCCCCCGCGTCCGGCGCGTCGAGCGTCGCATGCGCGGCGATGGCGTCGACGGGGGCCGGGGCGCGGCTCAGCGTCAGCCCAAATCGCGCCCCGGCGATCTCGCCGTCGCCCTTGAGGAAATCGAGCCCGAACGGCCCGTCGAGCGGCGGCCCGTCGCGGCGCGCCTCGAACGTCGCCTTGGCCGCGCCCAGCGCATCGGCGCGGGCGAGCAGCCAGCGGGTCAGCGGGCTCGGCGCGGCGCGCGCGAGCAAAGCGGCGAAATCGTCGAGCCGGCCGGCGTCGAGCCGCACCCGCGTCCAGCGTCCGGCCGGCGACGTCTCGCCCTCGGCGCGGATCGAGGCGCCGCCGAGATCGGCGAGCGACAGTTTCTCCAGCACGAATTTCGCGCCGTCCTTGCGGGCGCGAATGTCGAGCGAGCCGCCCTGCACGGACGCCAACCCGACCCGCGCGACGCGCAAGGTGTTGGCTTTCAGGCGGAAATCGAGGTCGGCGTCGCCGAGCCAGGCCAGCCCCGCCTCGACATTGGGCGCGACTTCGATATCGAGCGCGTCGCTGGCGAGATCGATGTAGAGCCGGCTGCGGCTGACATCCTCGGACAGGCGGTAGACCACGCTGCCGTCGAACCGCGACGCGGCGACGCCGAGCGCGAGGTTGCGGGCGGAAAAGCCCTGCGGTGACAGGTCGAGATCCGCCGCGGCGGTGATGTCGCCCGTCGGCAGCGCCGCCCCCAAAGCCGCCAGCCGCTGCCCCAGCGCCGGCGATCCCTCGGCGATCCAGGCCGCCAGACTGGCGAAATCGCCGACCTTGCCCTGCCCGTGGCCGCGAAAGATCGGCGCCGCGCCGAGTTCCAGCGCGCCGTCGAGCGCGATATGCCCGGCGCCGGGCAGGCCGCTTTCCCATTTGAGCGCCATCTCGCCGTCGGGCGCGCCCGACAGTTCAAGCTTGGGCGCGTCGAGCGAGCGGGCGCCGAGATAAGCGACGCCGCCGCTCAGGCGCAGCGAGAATTTCGCCAGCGGCGCGTCGCGCCGCAGGCCGCGCCCGGCGAGCGACGCGAAGACGGCGACGGCGCGGGCGGGCGAGGCGAAGGTCTCTTTGTCCTTGCGAAGGAGCGAATCGATGTTGAACGTCTTGGCCTTGAGCTCGGCCTCGATCTCCGGCCGTCCGCCGAACCGCAACGCGAGCCGCCCGCGCGTCTCCAGCGCGCGCGCGTCGGCGCCGAGCCGCACTTCGGCGTTTTCGCAGCGCGCTTCGTCGCCGCCCGCCGTCGCGTCGCAGGCGATGCGCCACGGCCAGGCGTCCCCGTCCGGCCCCGTCGCCTCGCCCGCGATCGTCGCCGCCCCGGCGAAGGCGGGCGCCTGGTCGAGGATGAGCCGGCCGTCGAAATCGGCGCGCGCCGCCACGGTCTCGATCTCCGCTTTCAGCGGCAGGGCGTCGCCGACGAAAGTCTCGGCCGCGATCTGGAAATTAGCGCGCGAATCGTCGAGGGCGAAATCGCCGTGGCCGCGAAACGGGCCGCGCGTCGAGGCGGCCGAGCCGTCGAAGCTGAAGTCGCGCGCGACCAAAGCCGCCGCGCCGTCGCGCGCGACGCTGAGGTCGCCGTGGCTGACGCGGATATGCTCGAATTCGAGCGGACTGCCCTCGGGCGGCGCGAATTTCGGCCCTACGCGAATCCGCGGCCGCTCGAAGCTGACGTCGTCGAGCCGGATGCGGGCCCCCAGCAGGCTGGTCAGGCTGAACTCGAACCGCATCGCCGGCCCTTGCAACCAGGGCGCGTCGCGCGGGCCGATCGCGACATCGTTGAGCTTGAGATAGGGCGTCGGCAGCAGGCGCAGGGTGACGGGGCCGGAAATCCTGACCGGCGTGCCGATGCGCATGGCGATGGCGCGCGCGACCATGTCGCGCCGCGCCGTCCAGTCGATGAACGGCGGCGCAACCAGCGCCACCGTGAGCGCGGTCACCAGCGCGACGGCGATG
>JAGWRL010000109.1 GCA_028876585.1 Pseudomonadota bacterium
ATCATGCTCCAACGAAAGATTCAGACCTTGATCCAATTCAATCGAATTGGATCAAGGTCTAGGCGTCAACACGGCGAAGCAATCCAGAGAACAGCACCGCGGCCTGGATTGCTTCGTCGAGCCCTCATCGGGCCGCCAACTGCGGCGAAACCCGTTAGCTTGCAATGATGATGTTGATCTAGCGCGTCGGAACCGGCTTTTCGCCGCGATAATCGTAGAAGCCGCGTTTGGTCTTGCGGCCAAGCCAGCCGGCCTCGACATATTTGACCAGCAGCGGGCACGGCCGGTACTTCGAGTCCGCCAGCCCCTCGTGCAGCACCTGCATCACCGCCAGACAGGTGTCGAGGCCGATGAAATCGGCGAGTTGCAGCGGCCCCATCGGGTGATTGGCGCCGAGGCGCATCGCCGTGTCGATCGACTCCACCGAGCCGACGCCCTCATACAGCGTGTAGACCGCCTCGTTGATCATCGGCAGGAGGATGCGGTTGACGATGAAGGCGGGGAAATCCTCCGACATCGTCGCCGTCTTGCCGAGCTTGGCGACGAATTTCTTCGCCGCGTCATAGGTGTCGTCGCGGGTGGCGATGCCGCGGATCAGCTCGACGAGCTGCATTTTCGGCACCGGATTCATGAAGTGGATGCCGATGAACTGTTCGGGGTTCGCCGTCACCGAGGCGAGCCGGGTGATCGAGATCGAGGACGTGTTGGAGGCGACGATGGCGTCGTTCTTCAAGAATGGCCGCAGGTTCTGGAAGATGCGGCGCTTGGTCTCCTCGTTCTCGCTCGCCGCCTCGATGACAATGTCGCAATTGCCGAGGTCTTCGAGCTTGCCCGCCACCGCGATGCGGTCGAGCACCGCCTGGCGCTCGGCCTCGTCGATCTGCCCCTTGGCGACCTGACGCGACAACAGCCCATTGATCGTGGCCAAAGCGCCGTTGAGCCGCTCCTCCGCGACGTCGTTGAGCCTGACCTCAAAGCCGGATTGCGCGCAGACATAGGCGATCCCGGAGCCCATCTGACCGGCTCCGACGATCCCGACCTTCTCGATATTGAAGCTCATCTTCGCATGTCCAAAACTTGGCGACCTCGCCAACCTCGCGGGGCCCCCGCTATTTGCCGATCTTGGCCAGTTCGGCCGTGAGTTCCGGCAACGCCTGATAGAGATCGGCGACGAGGCCATAGTCGGCGACCTGGAAGATCGGCGCCTCCTCGTCCTTGTTGATGGCGACGATCACTTTCGAATCCTTCATGCCAGCCAGATGCTGAATGGCGCCTGAAATTCCGACCGCGATGTAAAGATCCGGGGCGACAACCTTGCCGGTCTGCCCGACCTGCCAGTCATTCGGCGCATAGCCGGCGTCAACGGCGGCGCGCGAGGCCCCCATCGCGGCGCCGAGCTTGTCGGCCACCGGTTCGATATAGGTCTTGAAGTTCTCCGCCTTCTGCATCGCCCGGCCGCCGGAGATGATGATCTTGGCGCTTGTCAGCTCCGGCCGGTCGGACTTGGCCAAGGCCTCGCCGACGAAGTGGGAGATTCCGGGATCGACGGCGGCCGTCACAGGCTCGATCGGCGCGGACGCTCCGCCCTCGCCGGTCGCCGCGAAAGACGCGGTGCGGACGGTGGCGACGATCTTCGGATCGGTGGATTCCACCGTCTGGATCGCGTTGCCGGCGTAGATCGGCCGCTCGAAGCTCTTAGGACCGAGAACCTTCGTGATGTCGGAAAGCTGCATCACGTCGAGCAGCGCCGCCGCGCGCGGCATGACGTTCTTGGAAAACGGGCTGGAAGCGGCGAGGATGGCGTCATAATCGCCCGCGAGGCTGACGATTAGCGCCGCCAGGGGTTCGGCCAGGCCATGCGCGTAAACCGCCTCGTCGGCGATGCGCACCTTGGCGACGCCTTCGAGCTTGGCCGCGGCTTCCGCCGCCGCCGCGAGGTTTTGGCCGGCCAGCAGCACATGCACCGGCGCGCCGAGCGCGTTGGCGGCGGTCAAGGCGCGCGCGCAGATGTCGGCGAGATGGCCGCCGGCGACTTCACCGAGAAGAAGCGTCGTCATGATTAGATTACTCCCGCTTCTTCGCGAAGTTTCAAAACCAGTTCCGCCACCGTCTTCACCTTGACGCCGGACTTGCGCCCGCCCGGCTCGCTGGTCTTCAGCACCTTCACGCGCGGCGCAGTGTCCACCCCGTAATCGGCGGCGGTTTTCTGGTCGATCGGCTTCTTCTTGGCCTTCATGATGTTCGGCAGCGAGGCGTAGCGCGGCTCGTTGAGGCGCAGGTCCGTCGTCACGATCGCCGGCATCGTCAGCGACACTGTCTGCATCCCGCCGTCGACCTCGCGGGTGACCTCCGCCTTGCCGTCGGCGATGACGACCTTGGAGGCGAACGTGCCCTGCGGCATGCCGGTCAGGGCCGCGAGCATCTGGCCGGTCTGGTTGCAATCGTCGTCGATCGCCTGCTTGCCGAGAATGACGAGGCCGGGTTGCTCGGCCGCGACCACGCCCTTGAGCAGCTTGGCCACCGCCAGCGGCTCGACGGTCCCCTCGACGGTGATGAGAACGCCGCGATCGGCGCCCATCGCCAGCGCGGTGCGGATCGTCTCGGCCGCCTGCGCCGGGCCGATCGAGACGACGACGACCTCGCTCGCCTTGCCCGCCTCCTTCTGCCGCAGCGCCTCTTCGACGGCGATCTCGTCGAACGGGTTCATCGACATCTTCACATTGGCGAGTTCGACGCCCGAACCGTCGGACTTGATGCGGATTTTCACGTTGTAATCCACCACCCGCTTGACGGGCACGAGAATTTTCATGTCGGTCAATACTCCGGTCGCGACGCGCGAAGCGCGGCGAAGTTCGAGACGCCAGTGAGGCGCAAACCCCTAATCAGCGCAAAGCCCTGAGTCAACGCATCGAAAGTTGGCGCTTCAATGCCGGTCCGAGGGGGCGAGGTCGAGGCGCTGTTCGAGGCGCCGCACGCGTTCTTCAAGCTCGGAGTAAAGCAGACCGTGACCGACGGCGGTCGAATGATATTCCATCACCGAACGGCGCAGGGCGACGAGTTGGTCGTTCAACCGCTTTTCCAGGGTCAGTAGATCGGAGGCGACATCGGCGCGTAGCGAGTGCATATCGGATCGAAGATCGGCGCCCAGATTGTCCAGTTTGGCGGCGAGGCTATCGACCTTGTCCCCTCCGAGCGCGTCGACTTTGCCCGCGAGGCTATCAACTTTTGTGCTGACCTGTCGAAAGTCCTCACGCATCTCCCTTAGGACGTGAAGCACGATATTTTCGGGCGCGCTCATGCGATCGGCCGCCTCACTTCGCCGGTTCGTTGCTGGCCTTGATCAGCGGCGGCTTGCCGTGCAGCAGCGCGATGGCGGCGTTGAGCTGGGTGTCCTTGGCCTTGTCGGGCGGGACATAGGCGTCGGAGCCCTTCTTCTCGTCCTCGCCGTTCTTCAGATGGCCTTGCAGCGAGGCTTCGCCGAGGCTCTGCACCTTGCCCTTGAGGTCGTCGGGGATGTCTTCGAGGATCTTGAAATCCGGCTCGATGCCCTTGGCCTGGATGGAGCGCCCGGACGGCGTGAAATAGCGCGCCGTCGTCAGCTTCAAGGCGCCGTCGGCGCCGAGCGGCAGCACCGTCTGCACCGATCCCTTGCCGAACGAGCGGGTGCCGATCAGCGTCGCCCGTTTCAAATCCTGCAACGCGCCGGAGACGATCTCCGAGGCCGAGGCCGAGCCGCCGTTGATCAGCACCACCAGCGGCTTGCCCTCGCTCAGATTGTAGCCGGGGCGGGCGTTGAATTCCTGATAGAGGTCGGCGGTGCGGCCGCGCGTCGACACGATCTCGCCCGAATCGATGAACGAGTTGACGACGCGGATCGATTGCGACAGCAGCCCGCCGGGGTTGTTGCGCAGATCGAGGATATAGCCCTTCAGCTTGACGCCGCTCGACCGGAATTTGGCGATCGCCGCCTTCAGCGCGTCATAGGTCTGTTCGTTGAACTGGGTGATGCGGATATAGCCGAGATCGCCGCCCTCGACGCGCGAGCGCACCGGCTGCACGTGGATGATCTCGCGCACGATGTCGAACACTTTCGTGGTCTTGACGTCGCCGCGCTCGACGGTGATCGCCACATGCGTCTTCGCCGGGCCGCGCATCTTGTCGACGGCTTCCTTCAGCGTCAGCCCCTTCACCTGGGTCGCGTCGATCTTGATGATCATGTCGCCGGCCATCACGCCGGCGCGCGCGGCGGGCGTGTCGTCGATCGGGCTGACGACGCGCACCAGGCCGTTGTCCTGCATCACTTCGAGCCCGAGGCCGCCGAACTCCTCGCCGCGCATGCTGGTCTGGAAATCCTTCAGCGCCTTGGCGTCGAGGAAATTGGAATGCGGATCGAGCGAGGTCAGCATGCCGTTGATGGCGCTGTTGGTCATCTTGGTCGCATCGGGCGTCTCGACGTAATTGTCGAACGCCTTCTCGAACACGAGCCGGTAAAGCGCCAGGCCGGCGGAGCCGCCCGGCGTCGCGGCGCTGACGACGCTGGCGATCAACCCGCCGGAGACGCCCAGCGCGACGCCGACGGCGAGAAAAGACGTCGCGCGGGACATGGCGTCCTCCTTAGTTCGTCGGGGTGGGCGCAGGAGTCGGCGAAGGCGTCGGCGCGGGCGTCGGCGAGGCTTCCGCCTTCGGCGCCTCGCTCTTGGCCTCGCTCGCCGTGGGCGAAGGCGTCGCGGCCGGCGCCTCGGCGTGCTTGACGCCGTTGAGCAGATCGACGGCGGCGATCAATTGCTTGTCCTGCTTGGCGTCGGGCGGAACATAGGCCTGCGAGCCGGTCGCATCCTCGGTCCCGTTCTTCAGATGGCCCTTGAGCGAGGCCTCGCCGAGATTGTCGTCCTTGCCCTTGAGGTCGGCGGGCACGTCCTCCAGCACCTGAACGTCGGGCGTGATGCCCTTGGCCTGAATCGAGCGGCCCGAGGGCGTGTAATAGCGCGCCGTGGTCAGCCGCAGCGCGCCGTTGTTGTCGCCCAGCGGCATGATCGTCTGCACCGAGCCCTTGCCGAACGAGCGGGTGCCGATCAGCGTCGCGCGCTTGTGATCCTGCAACGCGCCGGCGACGATCTCCGAGGCCGAGGCCGAGCCGCCGTTGATCAGCACCACCAGCGGCTTGCCGTCCGACAGGTCGTCGCCGGGACGCGCGCTGAAACGCTGCGCGTCGTCCGGATTGCGCCCGCGCGTCGAGACGATCTCGCCCTTGTCGATGAAATCGTTGACCACCTCGATCGACTGGTCGAGCAATCCGCCGGGATTGTTGCGCAGATCGAGGATATAGCCCTTCATCTTGTCGGCGGGGATTTCGCTCTTCAGCTTCTCCATCGTGGCGCGCAGGCCGCTGCCGGTCTTTTCGGTGAACTGGGTGATGCGGATATAGCCGATGTCGCCGTCCTCGACATGGCCCTTCACCGACTGCACCTCGATCACGGCGCGGGTGATCTTGTAGTCCTTCGTTTCCTTCTTGGCGCCGCGCGCGATCTTCAGCGTCACGGTGGAATCGATCGGGCCGCGCATCTTGTCGACCGCCTGATCGAGCGTCATGCCCTGGGTCGAGACGCCGTCGATGGCGGCGATGATGTCGCCCGACAGCAGCCCCGCCTTGGAGGCCGGCGTGTCGTCGATCGGCGAGACCACCTTGATCAGGCCGTCCTCCTCCGTCACTTCGATGCCCAGGCCGCCGAATTCGCCCTTGGTCGAGCGCTGCATCTCGCGATAGGCGTCGGCGTCCATGTAGCTGGTGTGCGGATCGAGCGACGACAGCATGCCGTTGATGGCCGCCTCGATCAGTTTGCTCTCGTCCGGCTTCTCCACGTAATCGTTGCGGATCTTCTCGAACACGTCGCCGAACAGGTTGAGCTGGCGATAGGTGTCGGCCGCCGTGGCGTAGGCTTTCGGCGCGACGGCTTGCAGGGCGTCCGGCGCCAGCACGGTGACGGCGGCGCCCATCGCGACGCCGAGGGCGAGATAGGAAACCTTGCGAATCATCCGCGCGCCTTTTCCAGGTTCGACTTCGCCCACCACGGCTGGGGGTCGAGGATCGTGTCGTTCTTTCGAAATTCGATATAGAGAACGGTCTGGTCGGCGCCAATAGCGGGCGCCGGCGCTTTGGCGCTTGCCGACGCCTGCCGCGCGCCGGACCCCATCACCGCCACCGGCTCTCCCGCCAGCACGAATTGCCCGACGGCCACTTGTATCCGCTCCATGCCCGCCAGCAAAATATAATATCCCTCGCCGGCGTTGAGGATCAAGAGTTGTCCGTAAGAGCGATAGGGCCCGGCGTAGGCGACCCAGGCGTCGGCCGGCGCCGAGACGGTGGCGCCCGGCGGCGCGGCGACCGAAACCCCTTTGCTCTCGCCGCCGAGCCCATCGGGATCGCCGAAATTCTTCACCGGCTTGCCCGCGACCGGCCAGGCGAGCCGGCCCTTGTCGTCGGAGAACGGCGTCGCCGGCTTCAGCCGGGCGAGATCGCCGCCGCGCATCGCCGCGCGGCTCTCCACCGTCCGCGCGGCGGCGCGATCGGCGGCGGCGGCGGCGGCCGCCTCGCCGTCCATCTTGGCGATCAGGTCTTTCAGGTTCAGCGCCTGGCTGGCGAGCTGGTCGGAGCGCTTGCGCTCCTCGTCGAGCACGCTCTGGCGGTCGCCGAGCGCCTTCTGCCGCGCCTCCACCAGCGCCGCCAGCCGCTCCTTGTCGACGGCGAGCTCCTCCGCGTTGGCGGCCAGTTCGTCGCGTTTCTGGGTGATCGTGCGCTTCAGCTCCTCGACCTTTTTCATGTCGCGCGACAAGCCGTCGGCCTGCGATTTGATGTCGCCGAGCAGCGCGTTGACGACGCTCGCCGCGCGCACCGCCGCCGCCATGTCGTCGGGCCGGACGAAGATCGCCGGCGGCGCGTCGTGGGTCATGCGTTGCAGCGCCGCCATCAATTCGCCGATGCGCTGCCGCCGCTCGCCGAACGAGGCCTCCAGCCGGGTCGCGTCGGTCGCCGCCTGGGCGAGTTGCGCGCTCGCCTCGGCGCGGTCGGACTCGATTTTCTGCAACCGCGCGGTGGTTTCCAGCAGCGCCTCGTTGAGGCGGGCGCGGTCGAGCTTGATCGCCTCGACGTCGGCCTCGATCTTGCGGCGTTCTTCGTCGGTCGCCTTCAGATTGGTCTCGACGCCGCGCAACTGCATTTCCATGCCGGCGCGGTCGGCGGCGTCGACGGCGCGCGCCGGGGCCGGCGCGAGGCTCGCCGCCAGCAGGAGACAAAGGTGCGTCTGGCGACGACGAATCAGCATCCCCTCAGCGCTACACCAGTCAAAGCCGACCGAATTGCGTCGTGTTTCAGGCGCGATGATAGGGATGTCCAGCCAAAATCGTGAAGCAACGATAAATTTGCTCCGCCGCCATGACGCGCACGAGCTGATGCGGCCAGGTCAGCGCGCCGAACGCGATGGTGGCGCGGGCGGCGGCGCGGATTTCCGGGTCCAGCCCGTCCGGCCCGCCGATCATCACGACATAGGCGGCTGCGCCGGCGTCGCGCGCGCGGCCGATCTCGGCGGCCCAGCCGGCGCTGGTGATCGAAGCGCCGCGTTCGTCGAGCGCGCACAGATAGGCGCCCTTGCCCGCCGCCTCCAACAGCGCGCGACCCTCCGCCGCCCGCCGCTCCTCGACGGTCCGGCCTCGCGATTCCTCGAATTCGCGACAGGCGAAGCCGGATATTCCGACGCTCGGGCCGAGCGCGGCGGCGCGCTTGAGATAGCGCTCGAACAATTCGCGCTCGGGCCCGGCCTTCAGCCGCCCGACCGAGGCGAGGACGAGCTTCAAGTTTTTAGTGCGACAGCGCGCGCGGCTCGGCCGGCCGATCCGGACCCCAGATCTTCTCCAGATTGTAGAACTGGCGAATGTCGGGCCGGAAAATATGGATGATGGCGTCGCCCGCGTCGATCAGCACCCAATCGTTGACCGGCTGGCCCTCGATCCGCGGCGGCTTGAAGCCGGCGTCGCGGCAGGCCTTGACGACCCGCTCGGCGATGGCGCCGACATGCGTGCTCGACCGACCGGTGGCGACCATCATCACATCGGCGAGACTGGTGCGGTCGGTCACGTCGAGCGCGACCACATCCTCCGCTTTGGCGTCCTCCAGGGCGGTCAGCACCGTCTTGATCAGAACGCTCTCCAGCGGCGTCGACGCGGCGTCTTTGGGCGCGGCGCGCTTGGCGCGAGGGCGTTTCGGGGCGGTGGGGGCGTCCTGGGTGAGGCTCAGCGGCGGATCCTTTCCTGGTTTTAGACCGTGCAACGCAACATGAGCGCAAGCGGCGCGCTTTTCAAGACGCGCGCCCTTGCAGGGTGAATATTCGCGCCCGAGTGGCGCCGGCGCCGCTAGGGCGCGCCGAGATAATGCGCGTCCGACACCGGCTCGGCCCAGTCGACGGCGCGGCCGTCGAGCGCTTCCTGGATCGCGATATGGGTCATCGCCGTCGCCGGCGCCGCGCCATGCCAATGCCGTTCGCCCGGCGCGAACCACACCACGTCGCCCGGCCGTATCTCCTCGACGCCGCCGCCCTCGCGCTGCACCCGGCCGAGGCCGGCGACGACGATCAGCGTCTGCCCGAGCGGGTGGGTGTGCCAATGGGTGCGCGCGCCGGGCTCGAACGTCACCGCATTGCCGGCGGCGCGGCCGGGCGGCGTCACCGCAAACAGCGGATCAATCCGCACCACGCCGGTGAAATAATCGGCCGGCCCCTTCGCCGAGGGCCGCGATCCATTGCGAATGATGTCCATAAGCGCCTCTGGGTTGTCGCCGACAGCTAACAACGCCGCCGCGGCGGCGCAAGCCGGCGCCTATGCCGGGCGGGAATCGTCCATATCCGCATAGGGGCCGAAATCGGCGCGGTGGCCAATTTGGGAGAAGTGATCGCTGATGAGCCAATAACGCGGCGGATTGTAAAGATTTTCGGGCGTGCAGGGATAGGGGAACAAGTCGCCCGCCAGATCGTCCCTGACGAGGAAGGCGTTGGCGCCCGTGATGTTCGTCCCCACCAGCGTATAGTTCTTTGAAACCGCGACGTCGGCGATCGCCTTCAGACTCGCGCCCATATAATCCGTGCCGCGCCAGGATTTATGCGGATCGTAGGTTTGCTTCTTGGAGAGATTCGCGGGAAATTTCGCGTTGTATTCGATGCAGATCAATTTTGGCTTCAACTTTAGCGCTTCGAGCAAATAAATATCATTCCCGTCTATGTCGATCGACAGAAAGTCGATGACGTCATTTGGCGGCGCGCACCGCCGCAACAGGGCGTCAATGTTTTCCGCCGTGACGTTTTCGACGAGCAGGTTCAGTCGGCTCGGAATGATCGACGCGAATTTCTCCTGCATCCGAACCGCGTTGCGGACCCGTCGCTCGATCCAGCAGCCGCGCCAGCCCTTGTGCAACAAATAGAGCGAGTTGCACTCCAACCCGTCCCCGACGCCAATTTCGACAAAATATCCGCGCTCGACGCCAAGGCGCCCGAATATTTCTTCGATTACGCCATCCTCATCGCCCTGACTGTAGACTTTGAAGCCGAATTTTTCCAGTCTACTTTCGTCTTTAGGCAACTTCTCCAATATTATTTCGATTTCACGCCGCGCCAGATAGCCGTTCGAACTTCTGATCTGGCTGGAGATGTAACCGAGTTCCTTCCCGACTTTGACTCTGGATTTCCACTTGTCGATCCATTTCCTGATAGTCTTGGAAACGTTTCCGGTCGATCTCACCCATTCTCTCCGCGTTGGAAACGTTCGTTGCTGTGCGCCGCGCTATCCTTCCCGCAAACCATCGCCTAGCGCCAGCGGCCGGCGACGGGAAACGCCTCGTCCGGCCCCGGCCACGGCGGCATGGTGACGGCGACGAAGGCGAGCCCTTCCGCCCCGGCGCGAAACTGGAAATGCGCGCCGAGCGGGATCGTCAGCGCGACGCCCGGCCGCACTGGCGTCACGCTCTCCTGCGGCCCGAGCCTGCGCCACACCTCGCCCGCGCCGGCGACGACGTACCAGATCTCCTCCACCGTGCGATGCGCCACCGCCGCCGAGACCTGATCGGGGCCGAGCGTGAAATGGGCGAAACTGCCGCCCTTCAGCGCCGCCAGCAGCCGCACCTCGCTGCCGTCGGGGGCGAGGGCGTCGGGCGCGGCGGGCAGGGTTTTGCTTTGCAGCGGCATCGGGCGGCCTCACACGGGAATTCGCAAAGTGGCGCGCAGGCCGCCGAGCGGGCTGTCGTTGAGCAGCACGTCGCCGCCATGCGAGCGGGCGATGTCGCGGGCGATCGACAGGCCAAGCCCGGAGCCGCTCTGGTCCTGATTGCGCGCCTCGTCGAGCCGGAAGAACGGGCGGAACACGTCCTCGCGCGCGGCCGCCGGCACGCCCGGCCCGTCGTCGTCGACATGCACCAGGACGAACCGCCCCTCGCGCGCGGCGGCGATTTCGACCCGCCGGCCATAGCGCTGCGCATTGCCGACGAGATTGGCGAGGCAGCGCCGGATCGCCATCGGCCGCACCGTCACGGTGAGGCCGCCTTTGGCGACGAGCGCGACCGGCGCGCCGTGCCGCTCGGCGTCGAGCCGCATGTCGTCGAGCATGGCGGAAAGATCGGTCGGCGTCGCCGCCTCGCCGCTGTCGCCGCGCGCGAAGGCGAGATAGCCTTCGAGCATCGCCTGCATCTCGTCGATGTCCTTGTCGAGATCCTGCGTCTCGGCGCTGGGCTCGAACATCGCCAGCGACAGGCGGAAGCGGGTGAGGATCGTGCGCAGATCGTGGCTGACGCCGCTCAGCATCGCGGTGCGCTGTTCGTTGGCGCGCTCGATGCGGCGCTTCATCTCGACGAAGGCGAGGCCGGCCTGGCGCACCTCGCGCGCGCCACGCGGATGGTAATCGTGGAACCGGCCCTTGCCGAAATCCTCCGCCGCCTTGGCGAGGCGCAGGATGGGGCGGATCTGGTTGCGCAGGAACAGGATGGCGACCGCGATCAGCGCCACCGAGGCGCCGAACATCCAGAAGATGAAGATATGCACGTTGGCGTCGTAGCCGAGCGAGCGCTTGGTGATGAACCGCGCGACGCCGAAGCCGAGATCGACCCTTATCTCCATCAGCCCGGATTTGCCGACCGTATCGACCCAGATCGGGAATTTGAGCTGGTGGGCGAGTTCGCTCGGCAGCGCCCGCGTCAGCGGATCGAGGAAATCGAAGAACCGGCGCGGCAGCCGCGGCGGCAGCGGCTGCGGCGGCATCAGATCGACGCTCATGCGGAAGCGCTCGGAGGCGATCTCGCGCAGCCGCTTGTCGTCGGCCCCGAGCGGCAGCATCTGATAGAGATCGACCACCGCGCCGACGTCGCGCGCCACCGCGTTCGACAGCCGGTGAGTGACGAGGTCCCAATGTCGCTGCATGAACAGATAAGCGACGCCGGTCTGCAGCAGCACCATCGGCAGAATGACGATCAGCAGCGAGCGGGCGTAAAGCCCCTTGGGGAACAGGCCGGCGAGCGTGCGCGCGCCGCTGCGCCACAGGTCGCGCCCCAGATGCAGCGCGCCGCGCGTGTAGCCGATCGCCGTCATGGGTCGGCGACCAGTTTATAGCCGGCGCCGCGCGCGGTTTGCAGATAGAGCGGATTGGCCGGGTCGTCCTCCAGCTTGCGGCGCAGCCGGTTGATCTGCACATCGATGGTGCGCTCCTGCCCGCCGCCGCCGCCCCCCGACAGCGCCTCGCGCGACACGCTGACGCCCGGCGTCGCGCCCAGCAGCCGCAAAATGTCGCGCTCGCGCTCGGTCAGCCGCACCAGCGCCTCGCCCTTCCGCAATTCGCCGCGCTCGGGCAGGAACAGGAACGGGCCGAATCGCAGCCCCGGCTCGTCGGCGGAAGGCGCCGGCGCCACGGCGCGGGTGCGGCGCAGGATAGAGCCGATCCGCAGCAGCAGCTCCTTGGGCTCGTAGGGCTTGGAGAGATAATCGTCGACGCCCGCCTCCAGCCCGCGCACCCGGTCGGAGGCGTCGCCGCGCGCGGTCAGCATCAGGATGGGAATGTCGGAGCTCTCGCGCAGCCGCTCGGCGAAATCGAACCCGTTTTCGCCCGGCATCATCACGTCGAGCACGATCAGTTCGAACGCCAGGCTCGCCAGCCGCGCCGAGGCCTCCGCCGCGCTGGCGACCGCCGTCACGCGATAGCCGTTGCGGCCGAGATAGGACGCCACAAGCTGGCGCAGCCGGCGGTCGTCGTCGACCACCAACACATGCGGGGCGTCGTCGGGCGGCGCGGCGGTCGCGGACATGCGATCCCTCCCAGAATCCATCTTATCGGAATTTGCCGCCGGCGCGGTCAATTCCTCGCCTCGCCCGGCGCGTCGATCAGCGCCAGGATGCGTTCGCGCGCCTCGCGGTCGATCATCTCCAGCAAGAACGCCGCCGCCTCGGTCTTGGCGTCGGGGCCGAGCGCGCGCATGGCGGCGGCGAAGCGGCGGGTCTGCGCGCGCGCCAGCTTGAGCGCGAGATCCTCGCCCTTCGCCGTCGCATGCAGCCGGCGCTGGCGCCGGTCCTGCGCGCCCGCCCGCGCCTCGATGAAATCCTGCGCGACCAGCTCCTTCAGCACGCGATTGAGGCTCTGCTTGGTGATGGCGAGAATGTCGAGCAGCTCGGCGATCGTCAATCCCGGATGGCGGGCGACGAAATGCAGCACGCGGTGATGGGCGCGGCCGAAGCCGAACGTCTCCAGCAGCCGGTCCGCGTCGGCGACGAAATCGCGGTAGGCGAAATAGAACAGTTCGATCATGTCGTACATCGGCGCCGCGTCAGCGGCGGGGTCGGCAACGGAACGCATCAAGGTCTCGCGATTGGCGGGAGTTGGAGGGAAAACGCGCTCGTCACGCCGCCGCGCCGGCCCGCTCCATCAGCGCGCGGGCGCGCTCGACATGGGCGGCCCAGGTGAGCGGCTGGTAGCCGGCGATCCTGGCCAGCGCTTCGCGGCGGAATTCGGACGCCTCGTCGGCCAAAGCCTCGACGGCGGCGACCCAGGCCGGCCCGTCGATGGCGTCGGCGAACATGGCGTAGCCCGCGCCGACCTCGCGATGCGCCGAGATGTCGGAGATGATCGCCGGCGCGCCGGCGGCCAGACATTCGACCACCGGCAGGCCAAAACCTTCGGTGAAGGAGGGCGCGACGAGCGCGGCCGAATCCGCCATCAGCCGCGCGAGCCCGGCGTCGGTGAGGTCGGAGGCTTCGGCGAGGAACGGGGCGAGCTGGCGCGAGCGCTCCAGCACGTCGACGATGTTCTCGTTCTCCCAGCCGCGCCGTCCGGCGATGACGAGGCGCGGCGTCGCCGCGCCGTGCCGCTCCACCAACCGGCGCCAGACGGCGAGCAGGAACAGCAGATTCTTGCGCGGCTCGATGGTGCCGACATAAAGGAAATAGGGGATCGCCGGCCGGCGCGGCGGCGTGCGCCGCGCGGCGGAGAAGGCTTCGTCGACCGCGAGCGGGACGATCTCGATTTCGGGCGCGCGCAGGCCGCGATCCCCCAGCGCGGTCGCGACGGCGCGGCGCGAATCCTGCGAATTGACGATGGCGAGCGAGGCGTAATCGGAGACCGTGGCGAGGCGCGCGACATGACGGTCGAGCGCGCCGGGGGAGCAGAATTCGGGAAACTCGACCGGAATCGCGTCATGCAGGAAGAAGGTCGAGCGCACGCCGCCGTTCTTCAGCCAGCGGAACCGCTCCGGCTTGTCGAGCTGGGCGTGCGAGCAGTGAAAGAACATCGCGGGCTGATCGCCGTGGCGGCGCAGCCGGCGGGCCAACCGCGTTTCCGCGCGCAAAATGTCGCGCGGCGGAAACGAATCGAGGTCGCGCCACCAGCTCGGCCAGCGCTTGGGCGAGCGGAACCGCACCGGCTTGGCGGCGGCGGCGTCGAACGGCCGGTCGAGCCATTCGCGCAAAGCGACATAGACGCCGTCGCTCGGTGCGCCCGCGTCGAGCCGCCACGCCGCCTCGACCCGTTGCAGAATGTCCTTCGCCCGATTGGCGCGCACGACGCCGAAGAACACCGGCGCGTTGAAAACGCAGGTCACGCGGGGATCGTCTATCATATGCTTGGCGTAGGCGTATTCGACGCGATCGATCCCGGTCGGGCCGCTGCGGAAGATGCGGGTGGCGAGCCGGGTGATGTCGAGGTAGATATTCATGTCGCCGTCCGAGGCCCCGCCGCCGCGCAGCCGCCGCGGCGCGCGGTACATGACGCTTCGCCGGGCATTTGTAAAACGAGGGGTCGGACCCGCTCCCGGTTTGCGGCGCCACAAAATCGGTGCTATCGCGAGGCACGCGAAATGCATGACGCCACGCGTCAACGGTTTGTAAAGTTTGATATGAGTCGCGTTGCGCCGCGCACGGGAACGGATCGCTGCGCCGATTTCGCCGCAATTGGCTGGTTAGGGTTAGCGAACTTGTCCGGCCCTGGGGCGTGGGCTAGTTCTGTTCGCGAAGCAGGGGGTGCGACAGCGAATGTCGGTCTTTCTTTTCATCGGCGCCCCGTTCGGTCCCTTCTTCGCCCGGTTGGCGCAGGAAATCGAGGCGGCGGGCGGCGTCGCCTATCGCACCGTGTGCGAGGGCGGCGAATTCCTTGAGACCCCGAGCCACTGCCGCGTCCTCTACCGCCATCGCGACGGCGACTGGAAACGGTTCATGCGCGGCGTGATGCGCCGCAACAAAGTCGACGCGGTCATTACTTTCAACGATACTTTGCCCCGCAACCGCGGCGCGCTCGAAGTCGCCGAGGAGTTCGGGCTGCACAGCTTCGTGCTGGAGAACGGCTACCTGCGCCCGCACTGGGTCACGTTGGAGCGCGACGGCGTCAACGGCTTCTCGCGCCTGCCGCGCGATCCGGACGTCTATCTCGAAACCCGCCAGGGCGCGGCGGAGCCGCCCGACACGCAAAATTTCCCCGCCGGCCTGCGGCCGCACGTCATCCACACGATCAACCACTTCCTGGCGGCGATCGCGTTCAAGCCGTTCCTCGGCTTCGACGCCAAATATTACGGCGATTCCGTCTACCGTCAGGGCTTTGGCTACATGCGCGAATATCTGTGGCGCATGACCCATGACGAGGCGCCGGTGCTGGCGCGCGCGCTCGAACTGGCGGACGCGGGCCGCAAAGTGTTTCTCGCGCTGTTGCAGAAGCCGGGCGACGCGCAGCTGGTGGTGCATTCCCGCCACGGCGGCAACGCCGCTTTCGTCGACGAACTGATCTCGTCTTTCGCCGCCGACGCGCCGGAGGATGCGGTGCTGGTGGTCAAGCAGCACCCGCTCGATTATGGCGTCGAGCGCACGCCGGCCCGCGTCGCCGCGCTGATCGACCGGCACAATCTCGCCGACCGCGTGTTTTTCCTGCGCAAGACCAGCATCGACAAGATCATGGCGCGCGCCCACGCCGTGGTGACGATCAACAGCACCGCGGGGCTCGCCGCCATCATCGAGCAGAAGCCGGTGCTGTGCGTGGGCCGCGCCTTCTACAACATTCCCGGCCTGACCAGCGCGGGGCCGCTGTCGCGCTTCTGGCGCGACGCCGCGCCGCCGTCGCCGGCGCTGGTGCAGGGTTTCATCGCCTTCCTCAAGAACACGTCGCAGTTCAACGGCGGCTTCCACACGCCCGAGGGGCGCGAGATTCTCGCGCCGTTGCTGGCGCAGCGGCTGGTCGAAGGCGCGCGCATGGCGCCCAAACAGGCCGGCGAGGCCTATAAGCGCGTCTCCTACGCCGAACGGCACCGGCTGGCGCCCAGCCGACTGGGCGCCGCGGCGGCGCGCTGACGCGGGCCTGCCTGCGGTGTTTCGCCGCGCGCCGACGCTCTGACGTCGGCGTGAGGGCTCATCCCGGTCCCGTCATGCCCAGGCTTGTCCCGGGCGTCTACGCTGCGCCACGTCTTTGAAGCGCGGAGCCTGACGCAGCCCCTTTGACAAATCGCGCGAAAGCCCGCCGTCGTCATGGCCGGGACAAGCCCGGCCATGACGACGGTTGGTTTTTGCGGTCATTATACGTAATACATAGGTATTTTTATTGTAATCCCATATCACTTGCGCCCATTAAAGATTCGTCTATATTGGATACGTGCAACAGGATTTCCGTGGGGAGTCGAGCATGGCGCTTCTGATATTTTTCAGCGGCCTGGCAATGGGCGCGGCGATTGGCCTGGCGGTTCTCACCGCCGGCGCGTTGAAGCCCGCGCGGCCCTGACGCGGCGAGGGGCGGTCAGCCTGCGGCGGTTCGCCGCAGCGCGTGCCGCACGTCGAGCGTCTGGCTTTCGCCGATGTCGGCGAAATGCGCGCTCAACCAGCGCTTGGCGCTGGCGCGGCCGAGATCGCGCAATTCCTGAAGAAAAGCCCAGCTCACGTCGAATTTCGTGTCCGAGGGATAGCTTTCGAGCTTGCCGTCGCCGCCGATGCGATGCAGCCGCTGCGCGGGAAAACGCTCCGCCGGCAACAGGCCCTGCTCGACCAGCGAGCGCGTGTATTCCGCGACATGGAATTCGGCCAGCAGGCTGGCGTTGAAGGTGATTTCGTTGACCCGGTTGCTGATCGCCTCCGCCGTGCGCGGGATGTCGGGGCGCTCGATCGGGTTGATCTGCACGATGATCGTATCGCGGCAATCGGTTTCCTGAAACAGCGGCCACAGCGGCGGGTTGCCGGAATAGCCGCCGTCCCAATAGGGCTCGCCGTCGATGATCGCCGCCTGAAACAGATGCGGCAGCGTCGCCGAGGCCATCACATGCGCGGCGGTGAGGATTTCGCGGCGGAACATCGCGCCCTTGCCGGTGCGCGCGTTGGTGGCGGCGACGAACAGTTTGGGCTCGCCGCCGCGCCGCAGGCTGGCGAAATCGACGATATTGGCCAGCGTCTCGCTCACCGGATTGATGTTGAGCGGGTTGAACAGATAGGGCGAACTGGCGTCGGCCGCGATCGCCATCTGGCTCGCCGGCGCCAACGCCGTCTTCCACATCGCCGTCCAGGCGTCGACCAGCGGCAGGTCGGTGATCGGCGCGGCGTCGCGCGCGATGGCGCGCCAGAACCGTTCAAGCTTCTCGCGCGCCCCCTCCGCCCCGCTGCTGTCGAGGCCCGAGGCCATCACGACGGCGTTCATCGCGCCCGCGCTGGCGCCGCTGACGGCCGCAATCTCCAGCCGCTCGTCCGCCAGGATCGCGTCGAGCGCGCCCCAGGTGTAGGCGCCGTGCGAGCCGCCGCCTTGCAGCGCCAGATTGATGCGCTTGGGCGCGTTCACGCCGCGGTCCAGCCGCCGTCCATCGACAGATTGGCGCCGGTGATCTGCGCGGCGGCGTCGGAACAGAGATAGACGACGAGCGCCGCGACCTGCTCGACGGTTACGAATTGCTTGGTCGGCTGCGCCACCAGCATGACGTCGTTGATGACCTCTTCGCGCGTCAGCCCGCGCGCCTTCATCGTGGCGGGAATCTGGTTCTCGACCAGCGGCGTCCAGACATAGCCCGGCGAGACGCAATTGGCGGTGACGCCGTGGGTCGCCAGTTCCAGCGCCACCGTCTTGGTCAGGCCGGCGATGCCGTGCTTGGCCGCGACATAGGCCGAT
>JAGWRL010000110.1 GCA_028876585.1 Pseudomonadota bacterium
CCGATCACGGCCCCGCCCGCCGCGCCCTGCCCCTCGGGCGTGTTGCAACCCGCCAGCGACAGCGCCGTCGCGGCGACGAGCGCCAGACCGGTGACTTTGAGCATCATATCCTTATCTCCTCCATACCCCGCGGCCCCCGCCTCGCAATCTCACGCAGCGCGAGCGGCCCCCGAACAGAACCGAAAACCTGACGACCGATCGCTGAATATAGAATGAAGAAAGCGCTTCCGCCGTGATTAAATTGCAACGGAGGAAGACACCGTTTCGGCAACCCGTCGAATTATGCCGCAGCCCCGCCACGATCCGGCGCCGATGATGGCGAAATATCGGCATATTGCTTGCTTTATTACAGCAGACCCAACCGTTATTGCCATTGACGTTCGGGCTGCCGCGCCGCCGCAAGAAGGGCTGGCGCCGGCGCGAAACTCCGTGTATGAGCGCGCCATCTTTCCCCCGGTTCGGCGCCGCCGTCGGACCGGGCGTTTTTGTTGGAGACTTCGATGGCTGTTCCTAGACGCAAAACCTCCCCCTCGCGCCGCGGCATGCGCCGCTCGGCGGATGCGATCAAGGCCCCTACCTATGTCGAGGATAAGGATTCGGGCGAGCTGCGCCGGCCGCACCACGTCGACCTGAAGACCGGCATGTACAAGGGCCGTCAGGTTCTCAAGCCGAAGACCGTCACCGAAGCCTGAGGTTTCCAACGGCGGCAAAAAAGCCCGCGCGGCGCGCTTCTGGCGCGCCGCGCGGGCTTTTTGCGTATCTAGTCCTCGAGCTGATCGACCCAGATTGGGTTGGTCCAGGCGCGCCGCCCGGCCGCGTCGATGACGACGATGCGGAACCACGCCATCGCGGCGGCCTCGCTCCAGGCCCGCTGCGCCGCGGCGGCGACTTCCAGCGTCGCCCCGGTCATTTGCCGCCCGATCCGCGAAATCGCGCGCGACGTGCCGGTGACGAGCGCGATGGCGTCGACCGGCGAGCAGGCGACCGTCACCTCGTCGCGGCGCACATCGACATCGAGCAGCCGCGGCCCCTGGCTGGCGTAGAACTGGCCCGCCTTCAGCGCCGCCAATAGCGCCTCGGGCGCGAGACTTTCCGCCTTCACCTCGACGAAGCCGCCGAAGGCGTCGTGGTCGCCGTGGCGGAAATGCGCGTCGTCGGTGGCGATCGCGCTCAGCCGCCGTCCTTCGTTGCAAAGCTGATCGAGCAGGTAGAACCCGTCGCCGCGATCGGTCTCGACGGCGCTGCCGTGATTGTAGACTTCCACCGCATGCGCGGCGGCGAGCGCCCGGCCGTCGCCGATCCGCAATTGCGACCAGGCGGGATGGGCGATGGCGACGAAGGCGCCGGCGTCGCGCGCCCGCTGCGCCAGTTGCGGGCCGGTTTCGCCGGGCCGCGCGGCGGGAAAATCGAGCGGCAGGCCGACGGCCAGAATATGCCAGAGTTCGCCGACCTCAGTGCCCATCGCGTGCAGTTCGGCGCCGATCAGCGTGGTGAAATTGTTGGCGCGAATCGCCCGCGTGTCGGTGATCGGCCAATCGTAGCGGGCGAGGAAATGGTCGGACAGTGCGATGAAATCGTAGCCGGCGCGCTTGTAGGCCGCGATCACCTGCTCCGGCGACAGCGCGCCGTCCGAACGAGTCGAGTGGGTGTGCAGATTGCCGCGCCAAAAACGACCGGACGTAGAGAACGGGGCGATTCGCATGTCGATCCGCTCACACCTCGTAATCGGCGCCGCCATAGCCGGCGTCGGGCGGGATCGACAGCCGGTAGCCGGTCGGCGTCTTGGTCGCGATCGGCTCGATCGGCGTCACCCGACGCGCCGCCGCCGCCGCCACCGCGGCGCGGGCGGTCGGGCTGGCGCCGAGCAATTCGAGATTGAGCCGGGTCGGCAGCACCAGCGTCCGCAATCCCCGCGCCGCCTCGGCGAGCGCCTTGCGCGGCTCGATCCAGATCGAATCCACCGCCTCGCCGCCGTCATGCGCGGCCAGTTGGTCGGCAGGCGCCTCGGCGATGAAAAAACGGGTGTCGAAGCGTTTGGGCAGGATCGGCGGCGTGATCCAATGCGCGAACAAGGTCAGCGCGTCGAGCGCGGGCGCGAGATTTTCCGCCGCCAGCCGCTCACGAAACGGCAGCGTCGAGGCGACGAGGGCGCCGCCGTCGCGCGGGCGGGCCAGCAGCACGCCGCATTCCTCGTAAGTTTCGCGGATCGCGGCGACGCGCGCGACCGCCTCGGCGTCGTCGCCCGCCAGTTCGCGATCCTCCGGCTCGGCCTTGCCGCCGGGAAACACCAGCGCGCCGGAGGCGAACTCGATTTTATGGTGGCGCACCACCATGAACACCTGCACCCCGTCCGGCCCGTCGCGCACCAGCAGTACGGTGGCGGCAAGCAGCGGCGCGACGAATTCGCCGCCTTCGGACGGTTTCATGGCGAGCGACAAGGGCGGCTCCTGGCATTAGCGACGGCCGGCGGCTCGATCGCCGCCCGCCCCGACACGTTGAATTCACGCCGTCCGCCCCGCCCCGCTCTTGCCGAGCGCCGCCTGCGCCGCCGCCAGCCGCGCGATCGGCACGCGGAAGGGCGAGCACGAGACATAGTCGAGATGCACGCTCTCGCAGAAGCCGATGCTGGCGGGATCGCCGCCATGCTCGCCGCAGATGCCGAGCTTGATGCCGGGGCGGGTGGCGCGGCCGCGTTCGGCGGCGAGCTTGACGAGTTCGCCCACCCCCTCCTGGTCCAGCGTCACGAACGGGTCGTTCGGCAGCAGGCCCTTGGAGGTGTAGGAGCCCAGGAACGCCGCCGCGTCGTCGCGCGACAGGCCGAGCGTCGTCTGCGTCAGATCGTTGGTGCCGAACGAAAAGAACTCGGCCGCCTCGGCGATCTCGCCCGCGCGCAGCGCCGCGCGCGGCAATTCGATCATCGTGCCGACGGAATAGGGGATTTTCACGCCCGTCTCGGCGGCGACCTTATCGGCCATTTCGACGATGATCTTCTTCACCAGATCGAGTTCCGGCCGCCCCATCACCAGCGGCACCATGATTTCCGCCGTCACCGGCTTGGCCGTCTTGGCGTGCGCCTCCACCGCGCCCTCGAAGATCGCGCGCGCCTGCATTTCGGCGATTTCGGGATAGCGCACCGCCAGCCGCACGCCGCGGAAGCCCAGCATCGGGTTGAACTCGTGCAATTCGCTCGCGCGCAGCCGCAGCTTCTCGACCGAGGCGCCGGTCGATTTCGCCACCTCCGCCATGTCGGCCTCGCTCTGCGGCAGGAATTCGTGCAGCGGCGGATCAAGCAGCCGGATCGTGACCGGCAGGCCCTGCATGATCTCGAACAATTCGGCGAAATCCTTGCGCTGCATCGGCAGCAGCTTGGCTAACGCCGCGCGCCGTCCGGCCTCGTCGTCGGCCAGGATCATTTCGCGCACCGCGACGATGCGCTCGCCGTCAAAGAACATATGCTCGGTGCGGCAGAGGCCAATGCCCTCGGCGCCGAAGCTGCGGGCGGTGCGGGCGTCGAGCGGCGTCTCCGCATTGGCGCGCACCTTCATGCGCCGCACGCGGTCGGCCCACTCCATGATGGTGGCGAAATCGCCGGTCAGTTCCGGCTTCACCATCGCGATCGCGCCGGCGAACACCTGGCCGGTGGCGCCGTCGATGGTCATCACGTCGCCCTTCTTCAGCGTCTGGCCGGCGGCGACGAGTTGCTGCTTGTTATAGTCGATGCGGATCGAGCCGCAGCCCGACACGCAAGGCTTGCCCATGCCGCGTGCGACGACGGCGGCGTGCGAAGTCATGCCGCCGCGCGTGGTGACGATGCCCTCCGCCGCGTGCATGCCGTGAATGTCCTCCGGCGAGGTCTCGACGCGCACAAGTATCGTCTTGCGGCCGGTCTGCTTCAGCGCCTCCGCCTCGTCGGCCGAAAACACGATCTCGCCGCTGGCGGCGCCGGGCGAGGCCGGCAGGCCGGTGGCGATCGGCTCGCGCTTGGCCTTGGGGTCGATGGTGGGGTGGAGCAACTGGTCGAGCGTCGCCGGCTCCACCCGCGAAATCGCCTCCTCGCGCGTGATCAGCCCCTCGTTCGCCATATCGACGGCGAGCCGCAGCGCCGCCTTGCCGGTGCGCTTGCCGTTGCGGGTCTGCAACATCCACAGCTTGCCGCGCTCGACGGTGAATTCGAGATCCTGCATGTCCTTGTAATGCTTCTCCAGCAATTGCGTCGTGGCGACGAATTGCTGGAACACCTCGGGCATGATCGCCTCCAGCGACGGCCGGTCGGAGCCGGCCGCCTTGCGGGCGATCTCGGTGATGTTCTGCGGCGTGCGGATGCCGGCGACCACGTCCTCGCCCTGCGCGTTGACCAGGAACTCGCCGTAAAGCTCTTTCACGCCGGTGGAGGGGTTGCGGGTGAAGGCGACGCCGGTGGCGCTGGTCTGCCCCATATTGCCGAACACCATCGCCTGCACGTTGACGGCCGTGCCCCAATCCGCGGGGATGTTGTTGAGCCGGCGATAGGTGATCGCGCGCGTGTTCATCCAGGAGCCGAACACCGCGCCGATCGCGCCCCAAAGCTGGTCCTGCGGCTTTTGCGGGAACGGCTTGCCGTGCATCTCCTCGACCTTGGCCTTGTAATCGGCGATCACGGCGCGCCAGTCCTCGGCGACGAGATCGGTGTCGAGCACATAGCCGCGCCGTTCCTTGTATTCCTCGATGATCTCCTCGAAATTGTGGCTCGCCACTTCCAGCACGACATTGGAGTACATCTGGATGAAGCGGCGATAGCTGTCATAGGCGAACCGCTCGTCGCCGGAGGTGGCCGCCAGCGTCTTCACCGATTCGTCGTTGAGGCCGAGATTGAGCACGGTGTCCATCATGCCCGGCATCGAGGCGCGCGCGCCGGAGCGCACCGAGACCAGCAGCGGATTGGCGGCGTCGCCGAACTTGCGCCCCGTCTGCCGGCCGACGCTGGCGATCGCCGCTTCGACCTCGGCGGCGAGTTCGGCGGGATAATGCTTCCCGTTGGCGTAGAAGTAGGTGCAGACCTCGGTGGTGATCGTAAATCCCGGCGGGACGGGCAGGCCGAGCGACGACATTTCCGCCAGATTGGCGCCCTTGCCGCCGAGCAGGTTCTTCAACTCCCCCCGCCCTTCGGTCTTGTCGGGCCCGAACGAATACACCCACTTCGACATGCGATGCTCCAGATGTCAGCCGCCCGCACTTCAGCGATGCGCGCGCAACCCAATGGCGAAGGAAACCCAGCCCGCGCCGTGGAACAGCAGGTCCACGCCGAGCAAAGTGCCCAGGACATAGAGGCTCGACAGGGGCCAATGCATGACGATGATCAAGCCGAGCAGAAAAGTCACCAGGCAGCCGAGCCACACCAGGCTGCGGCGCGGCCCCGAAGGAAGCTGGAAGCCGAGATAGGCGCGCACGAGCGCCGCCGCGATCAGCCCCGCCCCGATCATCAGCGTCAGGATCGCCGACGCCGCGAGCGGGTTCAGCATGCAGAACACGCCGGCGCCGATATAAAGCACGCCGCCGAGCACCCAGAAGAAAAAGGCGCGCCACGAGCGCGCGTGCATGCCGACGCCGATCTCCGCCGCGCCGGCCACCAGGAACAATACGCCGTTCAGCGTCACCATCGCCAGCGTCGACCAGAAGGCGAAGCTCAGCGAAGCGGCGCCGAGAAACATCAGCAGCAAGCCGAACGCGAGGATGGCGCCCCATTTGGCGCGCAGACGATGGATCGCATCGCCGAGGCTATGCGAAGACGGAATGGCGTCGCTCACGGGCGTAAACCTCCGCTGATGGGTGCGCGTTCGTCGCCGGACTGGTGGGGATTGTCAACGTCCGCGCCGCAAATCGCCAAGAAGCTGCGCCGCATATTCGACCATCGGCACGATGCGGCCGTAGTTCAACCGGGTCGGCCCGATCACGCCGAGCACGCCGGCGATGCGCTTGTCGGCGCCGCGCAGCGGCGCGGCGATCATCGACGAACCCGACAGCGAGAACAGCTTGTTCTCCGAGCCGATGAAGATCTTCACGCCCTCGCCGTTCTCCGCCCGATGCAGCAGATCGATCACGTCGGTCTGGGTTTCCAGATCGGCGAACAATAGCCGGATGCGTTCGAGGTCCATCGCCTCGCTGGTCGCGCCGATCAGATTGGCCTGGCCGCGCACGATGAGTTGCTGGCGCGAGCCGCCCGCCCCGGCCCAGAACGCCAGGCCCGCGTCCACCAGCCCGGCCGCGAGTTCGTCGATCTCGTTGCGGGCGGCGTCGCGCGCCTGCTCGATCTTGGCCCGCGCCTCGGCCAGCGTGCCGCCGCGCGCCTGCGCGTTCAGGTAATTGCCGGCTTCGACCAGGGCGGAAGCGGAGATGCCGGCGGGAATGGCGACGATGCGGTTCTCGACCGCGCCGTCCTCGTCGACCATCACCGCGAGCGCCTTCTCCGCCTCGACGCGCACGAATTCGATGTGGCGCAGCCGCAGGTCGTCCTTGGTCGTCAGCACCAATCCGGCGCCGTTGGTGAGGTTGGAGAGCAGCGTGGTGGTGCGGGTCAGCGCGTTCTCGTAGCCGCCCTCCGCCGCCTCGCGCGCCTGCCGCTCGATGCGCACGCGCTCCTCGTCGCCCAGCCCGCCGAATTCGAGCAGCGCGTCGACATAGAAGCGCAGGCCGCCATGGGTCGGCAGCCGGCCGGCGCTGGTGTGCGGCGCGTAGATCAGGCCAAGCTCTTCGAGATCCTGCATCACATTGCGAATAGAGGCCGGCGACAGCGTCATCGGCAACAGCCGCGACAGGCTGCGCGAGCCCACCGGCTCGCCGCTCGCAAGGTAGGATTCCACGATGCGACGAAAGATTTCGCGCGATCTGGCGTCAAGAGCCGCGAGCGCGCTCGGCTCCGGCATACGATCCAAAGGTCCGGACATGACGCCAATGTGGCGAGACATCGGCCGCGGCGCAAGCACGACCTTGGGACGGCGCCGGCGCAATCGACAAGCCGCGGCGCCAGACCTAAATCTGGCGCCCATGTGCAATCTCTATTCGCTGTCCAAGGGGCAGCAGGCGATTCGCGAGCTCGCCGGCGCGATGCGCGATTCGACCGGCAACCTGCCGATCCTGCCCGGAATCTTCCCCGATTACGCCGCCCCGATCGTGCGCAACGGCGCGGACGGCGAGCGCGAACTCGTCCTCGCCCGCTGGGGCATGCCGACGCCGCCCTTCGCCCTGAAAGGCCGCAACAGCGATCCCGGCGTCACCAATGTGCGCAACGCCGCCTCACCGCACTGGCGGCGCTGGCTCGGTCCCGAAAACCGCTGCGTCGCGCCGTTCACTTCCTTCAGCGAAAACGAGGTTTTGGCCGACGGCTCGCGCCCGCCCGTCTGGTTCGCGCTCGACGACAGCCGGCCGCTGGCGTTCTTCGCCGGCGTCTGGACGCGCTGGACCTCGGTGCGCAAGGTGAAGGAGGGCGAGACCACCAACGACCTGTTCGCTTTCCTGACCGCCGAGCCGAACGCCGTTGTCGCGCCGATCCATCCCAAGGCGATGCCGGTCATCCTGACGACGCGGGCCGAGATCGACCTTTGGCTCACCGCGCCGATCAAGGAGGCCCTATCGCTGCAAAAACCCTTGCCGGACAACGCCTTGCGCATTGTCGCGCGCGGCCAGAAGCAGGACGGGCCGGCCGGGGTCTAGCCCGTTGTCACCGCCGCGCCGGGCGCGGTTGCGCGGGTTGGCCGGCGCAGGTGGTGCGCGGACCCTCGCGGCCGTTGAAGGTCTGGGTGCATTGCTGTTGCGCCGCCGCGCTATTGGCCGCGCCGGCGCCGATCGCGCCGCTGGCGGCTTCCGGGGCGCTCAACACGCCGGGTCCGCCGAACGGGGCCATGAATTGCGCGCGCGCCGGGGCGCAAATGAGCGTCAGTGTGACGATGACGCCTAGCCACCAGCCTGTTCGCACGATGGCCTCCCTCGATCTCTCGCCCGGCTTCGAGGCGGAATTCTATATTCGACTTGTGTCCATTGCGTGATCGGCGGCGCGCTTAAACTCAACCTTCCGCCTGCTCGGCGAGCAGCCGCGCCTGCCGGTCGGCGGCGAGCGCGTCGATCACCTCGTCGAGCCCCTCGCCCTCCATCAGGCGGTCGAGCGAATAGAGCGTCAGGTTGATGCGATGGTCGGTCATCCGCGATTGCGGGAAATTATAGGTGCGGATTTTCTGCGAGCGGTCGCCCGAGCCGACTTGTTCGCGCCGCTGGTGCGAGCGCTCGGCGTCGGCCCGCTCCCGCTCGCCGTCGAGAATGCGCGAGCGCAGCAGCGACATCGCGCGGGCGCGGTTCTTATGCTGCGAGCGCTCCGCCTGCACCGCGACGACGATGCCGGTCGGCAGATGGGTGATGCGGATCGCCGATTCGGTCTTGTTGACGTGCTGGCCGCCGGCGCCGCCGGCCCGCATGGTGTCGATCTTGAGATCGCCGTCCTTGATCTCGACGTCGATCTCGCGCGCCTCGGGCATCACCGCCACCGTCGCGGCGGAGGTGTGGATGCGCCCCTGCGTTTCGGTGGCGGGCACCCGCTGCACGCGATGCACGCCGCTTTCGTATTTGAGCCGCGCATAGGCGCCGCGCCCGGCGACCTCGGCGATGATCTCCTTGTAGCCGCCCGCCGTCCCCTCGCTCATGGACAGCACTTCGACCTTCCAGCCGCGCGCTTCGGCGTATTTGGCGTACATGCGGAACAGGTCGCCGGCGAACAGCGCCGCCTCGTCGCCGCCGGTGCCGGCGCGCACTTCGAGAATGACGTTGCTTTCGTCGGCCGCGTCCTTCGGCAGCAGCGCCAGACGAATGTCGCCGGTCATCGCCGCGATGGCGGCGTCGGCCTCCTCGACCTCGGCGGCCGCGATCTCGCGCATGTCGGCCTCCAAAGCGGGATCGGCGAGCATGGCTTCGAGGTCGGCGCGCTCGCGTTGCTTGGCGCGCAGCGCCCGGATCGAATCGGCGAGCGGTTCGAGATCGGAATATTCGCGCGAAATGTCGCCATAGTCCGATCCGCTCGCGCCCTGGCCAAGGCGATGGCCAAGCTCCTCGTGGCGGCGCAGAATCGTGTCGAGATGGGCGTCGAGGTTCATGGGGTGGGGCGCGCTAAAGACGGACGCCGTGGCGCTCGGCGATCTCGCGCAGCGGCTCTCGCAACGACCCGCCCTCGCCGTTGCACTCCAGCAGCGCCAGCACGTCGTCGCGCACCGGCGCCAGCGGCAGCGACAGCGTCATCGCCTTGATCGGCCCGATCGCGGTCGCCGACATCGACAGGTCGCGGAAACCGAGCGCCATCAGCGTCATCGCCTCCAGCGGCCGGCCGCCGATCTCGCCGCACAGCGCCACCGGCGTCAGCCCCCGTTCGCCCACTTCCGCCACGCGCTTCAAGGCGCGCAGGAACGCGGGCGACAAGGCGTCGAACCGATTGGCGACGCGCTTGTTGTCGCGGTCGACGGCGTAGAGATATTGCATCAGGTCGTTCGAGCCGACCGACAGGAAATCCACGGCGCGCGCGATCTCGTCGAGTTGCCACAATAGCGAGGGCACCTCCAGCATCGCGCCGAGCTGGACCGAACTGGGCGGCGTGCGGCCGAGTTGTTTCAGGAAGGCGACTTCGCGCTCCAGCAGCGCGCGTCCCTGGCGGAATTCCTCGACCGTCGACACCATCGGCAGCATCAGCCGCAACCGCCGCCCCGCGGCGGCGCGCAGCATCGCGCGCATCTGGATGCGCAGCAGCGCCGGCTTGTCGAGCCCGATCCGCACCGCGCGCCAGCCGAGCGCGGGATTCTCCTCCTCGTGCGCCTTCATGTAGGGCAGCCGCTTGTCGCCGCCGATGTCGAGCGTGCGAAAGGTGACCGGCTTGTCGCCGGCCGCGTCGAGCACGGCGGCGTAGAGCGTCTCCTGCGAATCGAGGCGCGGGAAACGCGAGGCCAGCATGAACTGCAATTCGGTGCGGAACAGCCCGATCGATTGCGCGCCGGTTTCGTTGAGATGCGGCATGTCGATCAGCAGGCCGGCGTTCATGTGCAGACCGATCGAGACGCCGTCGAGCGTCGTCGCCGGCGTGTCGCGCAAGGCGCGGTATTGGTCCTGCCGCCGCGCCCGCAGCCGCGCCTTCTCGGCGTAGGCCTCCTCGACTTCGGGCGGCGGCAACACATGCACTTCGCCCGTCACGCCGTCGACGATCAGCGCGTCGCCCTGTTCGACGATTTCGGAAATATTGGCGATGTCGCTGACGGCGGGGATGCCGAGCGCGCGGGCGACGATGGCGATATGGCTCGCCGCGCCCGCCTCTTCCAGCACCAGCCCGCGCAGCCGCGCGCGATCGTAATCGAGCAGCGCCGCCGGGCTCATCGAGCGCGCCACCAGAATGGCGTTGTCGGGCAATTCCTCCGGCCTCAACACCAGACTCTGGCCGGCGAGCTGGTGCAGCAGCCGGTTGGCGATGTCGGTGAGATCGTGCAGCCGGTCGCGCAGATAGGGATCGGTCTGGCGCTGCAATTTGGCGCGCGCGTCGTTCTGCACCCGCTCGACCGCCGCTTCCGCCGTCAGGCCGCTGGTGACCGCCTCGCGCAGCCGGCGCAGCCAGCCGCGGTCATGCGCGATCATGCGGAACGCTTCCAGCACGTCGCGATGCTCGCCCTCTTCGCCGTCGTCGCTGCGGTCGATCATTTCGTCGACCGAAGCGCGCATCGCCTCGATGGCGGTTTCGAGTCGGGCCAGCTCGGCGTTGACGTCGTCGGCGACGATCTTCGACACCACGATGCGCGGCTGGTGCAGCACGACATGGCCGAGGCCGAGGCCCTCGGCGATCGGGGCGCCCTTCAGCGCCGCCGCCTTGCGCACCGCCACCGCCGAGGGCTGGCCGGCCAGCCCCTGCAATTCGCCCGAGGCGATCATTTCCGCCAGCAGCATCGCGGTCGTCTGCAACGCCTCGATTTCCTCGTCGGAATAGGTGCGCCGCGCCCGGTTCTGCACCACCAGTACGCCCAGCGTCGCGCCGCCGCGCAGCACCGGCACGCCGAGGAACGATTGGTAAATCTCCTCGCCCGTCTCCGGCTTGTAGGAGAACGCGGGGTGATTCTGCGCATCCGATAGCGCCAGCGCCTCGGCGGTGGCGGCGATGAGGCCGACGAGGCCCTCGCCCGGCCGCATCGTGGTCAGATGCACCGCTTCGCGATTGAGGCCCTCGGTGGCGAACAGCTCCAGCGGCCCGTCGGCGCGCGAGACATAGAGCGAGCACACCTCCGCCACCATGTTGGAGGCGATCAGCACGACGATGCGGTCGAGACGCGCCTGGGCGGTGACGGGCTCCGCCATGACTTCGCGGAGCCGCCGAAGCAATAGTCGGGGTCCGCCCGGCGCGCGCATCCGTTATCCCGTTTCAGGGACGCCCGCCGCTGCGCGCCGAGCCCCCTTTATCCGAGCCTATAGGCCGAGACCCGGCCCCTCGGCAAGGCCGCGCGAGGCCCCGCGCCGCAGCCGCTTACCTTTTGTTAACCATGAGATGATTGAAACCTCGAACCGGGTCGGCGGGCCGCCCCCTCCGCGAGGCGCCAGCCGCCGAATGGCCCGCCCGGACGAGCGACGCCGGCCGCCCTTAAGCCCGCGCCATCGAGGAGCATGGACATGAACAACGCCGCCCAAACCGCCGGCTTCGAGGAGCTGGTTCGCTTTCGCGCCTATGCGCTGTGGGAGAGCGAAGGCCGCCCGTTCGGCCGCGACGCCGAACATTGGCGCGCCAGCGAGGAAGCGACCCGCGCCGAACTCACCATCGCCGCCCAGCCCGCCAAAACCACCAAGCCCGCGCCGCGCAAGAAAGCCAAACGCGCGCCGGCGGCGGCGAGCCACTGACGCAGCCGTTCAGCCGAGCGCCCGCTCCATCACCCGGCGCAGCCGCGCGGCGAAGCCGGTGGGGTCCTTCAGCGTCTCGCCGTCGACGAGACGCGCTTCGTCGAGCAGCAGCCACGCCGCGTCGTCGACCAGCTCGCGGTCCGTGCCTTGCGCGAATCGCTTGGCCAGCGCCGCCGTCAGCGGATGGGTGGCGTTGACCTCCAGCACCGGCTTGACCCGGTCCTGCAATCGCCCATGCGCGGCCAGCATCTTTTCGAGCTGCCGGTCGGGGCCGAATTCCGGCGCGACGAGGCAGGCGACGCTGTCGGTCAGCCGGTCGGAGGCGCGCGCGTCCTCGATTTCGCCCTCCAGCGCCTGCTTGAAATGGGCGATCAGCGTGGCGACCTCGGCGCTGGCTTCGGCCGGCGCGGACGCGCCCTCGACCAGGGCGATCGACTTGATGTCGGCCGCGCCCTGGCTGATCGACTTGAACGGCTTGCCCTCGTAGCCCGCCGCCGTCGACACCCAGAACGCGTCGACCGGATCGGCCAGCAGCAAAACCTCGACGCCGCGGGCGCGAAACCCTTCGAGTTGCGGGCTGGCGGCCAGCCGCTTGGCGTCGTCGCCGGTGAGGTAGAAGATCGCCGTCTGGTTCTCGCGCAGCTCCTTGACGTAATCCTCCAGCTTGCGCGAGCCGTCGGCGTGTTTCGTCGTCGTGAACCGCGCCAGCTTGAACAAAGCGTCGCGCCGCTCAGGGTCCTCGTAGAGCCCCTCCTTGATGACGGCGCCGAAATTCTCCCACAGCTTGGCGTATTTCTCGGCGTCGCTCTCGGCGAGCTTGGTCAGCTCCTGCACGATCCGGTTGGCCACGCCCTTGCGGATCGCGGTGAACACGGCGCTTTCCTGAATCATCTCGCGTGACACGTTGAGCGGCAGATCGGCGCTGTCGACGACGAGGCGCATGAAGCGCAGCCAGCCCGGCACGAGATCGGCGTCGGCGTTGATCAGCACCCGCCGCACGTACAGCTTGGCCTTGGCCTTGCGGGCGGGATCGAACAGGTCGAACGGGCGCGAACCGGGCGCGAACGCTAGCACGGTGTATTCGTGCCGCCCTTCCGCGCGCCAATGCGCCGTCAGCGCCGGCTCGTCATATTGGCCGGAGAGCGAGCGGTAGAATTCGACATAATCCTCCGGCTTGACCTCGGATTTGGATTTCGCCCAGATCGCCGCACCGTCGGTCAGGCGCTTGGGCTCCTCGCCCGGCTTCTCCACGATGTCGATCGGCACGGCGACCGCGCCGGAATGCTCCTTGACGATGCGCTCGATTCTGTAGCGTTCGGCGTAATCCGTCGACGCCTCGTTGAGCTTCAAAGTCACGCGCGTGCCGCGTGACGGCGCGTCGTCGAGCGCCAGCGGCGCGATGGTGTAGGCGCCCTTGCCGTCCGAGGTCCAGCGCCACGCCTGCTCCGAGCCGGCGCGGCGGGTGTCGACGGTCACTTCGTCGGCGACCATGAACGAGGAATAGAAGCCGATGCCGAACTGGCCGATCAGATTGCCGGCCTCGGCCTTTTCCGGCCCCTCGGCGGCGAGCTTGTCGAGAAACGCCTTGGTGCCGGAGCGGGCGATGGTGCCGAGCGCCTCGACCAGATCCTCCCGGCTCATGCCGACGCCGTTGTCGGTGAAGGTCAGCGTCTTGGCCTCGGGGTCGATGGCGATGCGGATCGCGAACGCCTCGCCGTCGGCGACCAGTTCGGGCCGCGCGATCGCCTCGTAGCGCAGCTTCTCGCAGGCGTCGGCGGCGTTGGAGACGAGTTCGCGCACGAAAATGTCGCGCTCGGAATAGACGGAATGCACCATCAGGTGCAGCAGCCGCGAAACATCGGCCTCAAAGCTCTGCGTCTTCGCGGCGGCGGCCTCTGCCGTTTGGGCGGAATCGGTCGTCAAGGAACCCTCTTGGACTGGCTTGAAAAGCGGCGCGCGGGGGCGCCCGGCGCTCATATCGCCCGTAAGGCGGCGGCTTTCAAGGCGCGGCGTCGAGCCAAAAAAAAAGGCGGACCGACTGGGAGGGGGCCCGTCGATCCGCCAGCCTGCGTGGCTTAGTCGGGTCCGCGACTGTCCGGGGGCTGGGGGGCAAAATCGCCGGACAATTCAGCGAACCGCGCCTTTCGCGGCTCACTGACCTTTTCGCCGATCGGTGGGGCGCGCGATTGACGCAAATACGGCGATATCAAGGCAAGCGTAACGCTCGCGTGAGCGGATTTGACGATTTACCGCTACTGCGTCTTTTTCGCCGCAACCCGCCGCGTCGCCGCCGCCTTGCGCGCCCGCGCCTGCGGCGTCAAATGGCCGCCCTTCAGCCGGACGGGCGGCTTGACCACGCTTTTCAGCGCCGCCTTGGCCGCTTCCGCTTCCGGCGCCTTGGCGTCCTTTTGCGCCGAGTAGGCGCTGACGGGGGAGGTCTCCTCCTCCTCGGCGGCGCCGCGCGCGGCCAGGATCGGGCCGGTCCAGCCGGGTTTGGCGCCGATGAACACGGGCACCGGGTCGAACGTCACTTTCTCGTCGGCGATCGCGCCCACCGCCGGCGGGGCCTCCATCGCCGCCGCCAGCATAGGCACGCCGTTGCGGCCCGTCGCAAACGCGGCCGAGCTTTCGGCGACGGCGGAGGCGACGAAATCCTCCTGCATGGCGATCATCGCGGCCCTGCCGCGGCCGCGGCAGATCACGTCGCGCATGTTGGGCGGCTCGGTCACGGCGGCGGCCGGCAAGGCGTCGAGCGTCTGCCCGGTCCCGCTCATGGCGAAGCCGCGGTCGAACAGCATCGCCGCCTCGTTTGTGCGCAGGCGCGGCGAGGGCGCGCCGAACACCACCACGATCAGCCGGCGCCCCTGCCGCTGCGCGGTGGCGACGACGTTCCAGCCGGCGGGACAGGTGAAGCCGGTCTTCATGCCGTCGGCGCCGGGGTAGCGCCCGATCAGCCCGTTGTGATTGCGGATGATCCTGTCGCCGAGTTGCAGCGCGCCGATGCTGTAAAGCCCCGTTTCGTCAGGAAAATCCTTCAGCAGGGCGCGCGCCAGGATCGCCATGTCGCGCGCCGAGGAATAATGATCCTCGTTGTGGAGTCCGTTCGGGTTGACGAAATGCGATTCGTGCATCCCGAGCTTCTTCGCCGTCGCGTTCATCTCGGCGGCGAAATCCTCGACCGAGCCGGAGACGCCCTCGGCGACCGTCACCGCGATGTCGTTGGGCGATTTCACCATCAGCATCTTCAGCGCATTGTCGAGCGTGACCAGCGTGCCCGGCCGAAAACCCATTTTCGACGCCGGCATCCGCGCCGCCCGCGCCGACACTTTTAGCGGCGTGTCCATCGTCAGCCGGCCGTCATGCACCGCGTTCAACGCGACATAAACCGTCATCAGCTTGGTGGTGGAGGCCGGAAACCACGGCTCGGAGGCGTCGTTCTGCATCAGCACTTCGCCCGTCTGGGCGTCGGCGACGAGATAAGGCTCGGCGGCTTTCGCCGCGCCCAGGCCGACGAACAATAGCGCCAACGCCAAAGCGGATCGGAGAGTTTGCATCATGCGGGGCGCACTCGCTGAAGGGGGTGGGCCGAACGGGCCGCTTGGGGCGCATGGTTAAGGCCATTCGGCTGGCCGCTCAAGCGCCCCGCCCGTTACAACATGTGAAAGCGCTGCGATTGCGGCGTTTCGTCGCCCGCAACCCTCGGGTAAACCGGGGCCAGCAGGTCACCCATGCGCGCAGCGGCGCTCTGCAACGCGTTTTTTGCGTCGCCAGCGCGCAAGGCGGCGCCGAGTTCGGCGATCAGCCCGCGCCACACCGCATGCGGCACATGCGCGTCGAGCCCGACGTCGGCGACGACGCGGACATAACGCTCGGCGAGCGAGACATAGATCAGCACGCCGCAGCGTTCCTCGGCGCGGTTGAGGCCGCGCTGCGCGAATTGCACGATCGCGGCGCGATGGCTGGCCGAGCGCCGCCGCGCGTCCGAGGCGAGCGCCGCGCGCACGGGCGTGAAGCTGAGCAGGCCGAGCCCGAGCGCGAACACGACGAGCTGAATGATGAACACCGCCATCGGCGAAAGCGCGGTGAAGATCAGCAACGGCCACACCGTCGCCAAAGCGAGCGCCGCCACGCCGAGCGCCGGCGCGAGCGCATAGTCCGCCGAGCTCTCCGCCACGACGCAGCATAGCGGCGCGCGGGTGCGCGCCTGCGCGGCGACGAAAGCGGCCTCGATAGCGGGTCGGGCGCCGGGGTCGATCCGCATCACCAGCCTCCCGAGGCGCCGCCGCCGCCCGACGAACCGCCGCCGCCGGAAAAGCCGCCGTCCGAGGAGCCGCCCGACGACCAGCCGCCCGAGGAGCCGCCGCCCATGTTGATCGGCACGATCCACGCCCCGCCGGTGCGCCGGCTCTTGCGGTTCAGGTTCCAGATGACGATCAGAATGAAGAGGAAAAACAGCAACGGAAGCAGCGAACCGCCGTCGTTGCCGTTGGCGGCGCGGCCCGGTTGCAGATCGGAGAATTTGCGCCATTCCGAGGCGTCCACCGTCAGCGCGGTGACGATATCCTCGACCGCGCGGGTGACGCCGCCGTCGAAGTCGCCTGTCTTGAAGCGCGGCGCGGCGGCGTTGGCGATGATGAGCTTCGACGTCGCGTCGGTCAGCGTGCCTTCGAGCCCGTAGCCGACCTCGATCCGCATCTTGTGCTCGCTCGGCGCGATGACGAACAGCACGCCGTTGTTCTTTTTCGCCTGCCCCAGATTCCAATGCCGGAACAGCGTGTTGGCGTAAGTCTCGATATCCTGTCCGTCGAGCGAGGGGACCGTCGCCACGACGAGCTGGATCGTCGATTTCTGTTCGAGATCGGCCAGCTTGCCCTCAAGCGTCGCCTTGGTCGCCGCCGACAGGATATGCGCGTCGTCGACCACCCGCCCCGTCAGCGCCGGCAACGCGGTCGCCGCCCAGACGAGCGCGGCGCAGGCGAGCCAGATCAGCGCGGCGGCGAGCGCGCGCGGGGCGAGCCGCCGGCTCAGAACTTCACCTTCGGCGCGTCCTGCGATTCCGGCGTCGCGGTGAACTCGGCCATCGGCTTGTTGCGGGAATAGAAGGTCGAGGCCCAGATCACGCCGGGAAAGGTCCGCAACTCGGTGTTATAGGCCTGCACCGCGCCGATATAGTCGCGCCGCGCCACCGCGATGCGGTTTTCCGTGCCTTCGAGCTCGCTTTGCAGGCTGAGGAAATTCGCGTTCGACTTGAGGTCGGGATAGTTCTCGCTCACCGCCAGCAGCCGCCCCAGCGCGCCGCTGAGCGCGTTCTGCGCGTCCTGCATCGCCTTGACCTTGGCCGGGTCGGTCAGGTCATTGGCGTCGATGTGGATCGAGGTCGCCTTGGCGCGCGCTTCCGTCACCGCCACCAGCACGTCCTTTTCCTGCTTGGCGTAGCCCTGCACCGTGGCGACGAGATTGGGAATCAGGTCGGCGCGGCGCTGATATTGATTCTCGACGTCGGCCCAGCGCGCCTTCGCGCTCTCCTCCAGCGTCGGAATGGTGTTGACGCCGCAGGACGCCAGCGACAGCGACAGCGCAAAGACCAGCGCCGGCGCGCGCAGACGATTTAAACTCGGCATGAATCGGGCTCCGTGGCGCAAAATTCAGGGTCGCGGCGGACAGCGACGCCTCGACCGCGTCCCGCCGCGCCGTTCGCGCCGCTGTCGCTTGCGCGACATTCTACGGCGATTTTCCGGCAAGTCCAGTGACGAGCCACCCTCCGGCGCCGTAACAGACGCGGGTGGCTTCCTCCCCCGAACGCGCCCTCGCCTTCCTGCTGCCGACCGCGATCGGCCTCTACGCCTGTTTTCAGGGCGTGCAGGCGATTTTCGCGCCGGACCGGATCGAATCGATCGCCCCGGCCGCCAAGGTCGCCGACATGGCGTGGCTGACGGTGATCTGCGCCGCCACCGGCGTCGCCGGCCTCGTCGTCATCGGCGCCGCGTCTGACGCCACCACCGGCCGGTTCGGCCGCCGCGCGCCCTGGCTCGCCGGCATGGCCGCGCTGTCGCTCGCCTTCGCCGCGCTGCTGTCGCAGCAATGGACGGTCGGCGGCGTCGCGGTCTGGTACGGCGCCTTGTGGTTCTCGCTCAACGGCTTTCAGGCCGCGTTGCTGGCGATCGCGCCGGACCGCGTGCCGGAGCGGCTGCGCGCCCGCGCCTCGTTCATGTTCGCCGTCGCCGGCCCGATCGGCGGCCTGCTTGGCGTCAATCTCGCCGCGCATCTGCCGCCGGTCTACGGCTATCTCGTGCTCTACGGCTTTCTCGGGCTGACGACGGCGCTGTTTCTCGCCTTCGCCGCCGAGGGGCGGTTCGAGGGCGCAGCGCCGCCGCGCGCCGCCGCCGGCCGGCTGCGTCTGGCCGCGTTGACCAGCTTCGCCGCCCACGATTTCGCGCTGGCGTGGACGTTCCGCCTGTTGATGTTCTCCGCGCAATTCGCGATCAACAACTATCTGCTCTACATCCTGCGCGATTATGTCGGCGAGGCGGGGCTGCCCGGCCACGACGCCCGCAACGCCACCGGGCTGATAGGCGCCGTGCGCACGGCGACGACGCTGATCGCCATTTTCGCCGGTCATTTCATCGCCGCGCGTACCTCGCGCCGCCGCGTCTTCGCGCAAGGCTATGCGGCGTTGATGTCGCTGGCGATGCTGGCGCCGGCGCTGTCGCAGAGTTGGACCGCCATGCTTGTTTTCGCCGGCCTCGGCGGCCTCGCCATGGGCGGCTACGCCGTCGTCGACCTTACGCTGATGTCGCGCGTGCTGCCCGATCCGCATACGGCGGGGCGCGATCTCGCTCTTCTGGTGATGGCGGGCGCGACGGCGCAATTCGTCGCGCCGACGATGGCGAACCTGCTGATCGGCGCGTTCGGTTATCCCGCCTTGTTCATCGCCAGCGCCGCGGTCACGGTCGCCGCCGGCTTCCTCGTCGGCCGCCTGCGCAGCGTCGATTAGTCGTCAATGCGCCTCGTCCCAGTTGGCGGCGGCGCGCGCGTCGACCAGCAGCGGCACGTCGAGCGCCAGCGCCGGCGCGGGCGCCTGCGACATCACCTTGGCGACCAGCGCGATCGTCGCCTCGGTCTCGCCCTCCGGGGCCTCGAACACCAGTTCGTCATGCACCTGCAACAACATGCGCGCACTCAACTTGGCCTGCGCCAGCGCCGCGTCCATCCGCGTCATCGCGCGGCGGATGATGTCGGCGGCCGAGCCCTGGATCGGCGCGTTGATGGCCGCCCGCTCGTTGAAGGCGCGCTCGCTTGGATTGGAGGCGTTGATGCGCGGGAAATGGCATTTGCGGCCGAAAATGGTGGTGACGTAGCCATCCGCCCGCGCCCGCTTCTTGGTCGCCTCCATATAGTCGCGGATGCCGGGAAAGCGCTCGAAATACTTGCGGATGTAGGCCCCCGCCTCCTCGCGCGGGATGCCGAGTTGATTGGCGAGGCCGAAGGCGGAAATGCCGTAGATGATGCCGAAGTTGATCGCCTTGGCGCGACGGCGGATTTCGCTCGGCATGCCCGCGATCGGCACGCCGAACATTTCGGAAGCTGTCATGGCGTGAATGTCGAGCCCGTCGGCGAAGGCCTGTTTCAGCGAGGCGAGATCGGCGATATGGGCGAGCAGCCGCAGTTCGATCTGGCTGTAGTCGGCCGAGATCAGCCTGGTCCCCGCCGCCGCGACGAAGGCGCGACGGATGCGCCGCCCCTCCTCGTTGCGCACCGGGATGTTCTGCAGATTCGGCTCCGACGAGGACAGCCGGCCCGTCGTCGTCGAGGCCAGCGCGAAGCTCGTGTGCACGCGGCCGGTGGTCGGGTTGACATAGCCCGGCAGCGCGTCGGTGTAGGTCGATTTCAGCTTCGACAATTGCCGCCAGTCGAGAATCTTGCGCGGCAGGACGTGGCCTTCCTCCGCCAGATCCTCCAGCACGCTGGCGTTGGTTGACCACGCCCCGGTCGGCGTCTTTTTGCCGCCCGGCAGCCCCATCTGGCCAAACAGCACGTCGCTGATCTGCTTGGGGCTCCCGAGATTGAGCGGCCCGCCGACGATCGCTTGTATCTCCGCCTCGATCCGCGCCATGCCCTGCGCGAACTCGCCCGACAGGCGCGAGAGAATGTTGCGGTCGATCGCGACGCCGCGCGCCTCCATGCGCGCCAGCGTCGCCACCAGCGGCCGCTCCAGCGTCTCGTAGACCGTCGTCAACCCCTCCGCGACCAGCCGCGGCTTCAGCACGCGCCACAACCGCAGCGTGACGTCGGCGTCCTCGGCGGCGTAGGCGGTCGCCCTGTCGATCGCCACCCGCGCAAAGCCGATGAAACTGCGGCCGGAGCCGGCGACCTCCGCAAAGGAGATCGGCTTGTGTCCGAGCCAGCGCTCGGAGAGCCCGTCCATGCCGTGGCCTTCGTTGTGGACGCCGGAATCCAGCACGTAGGACATCAGCATCGTGTCGTCGTAGGGCGCGACCTCGACGCCGCGTTGTTTGAAGATATGCCAGTCGAATTTGACGTTCTGCCCGACCTTCAACACCTGCCGGGCTTCCAGCAATGGCTTCAGCCGTGCGAGGACGTCCGCCTCGCTCAGTTGATCGGGCAACAGCCCGTCGCCGAACAACCCCTCGCCCTGCACATGGTTGATCGGGATGTAGCAGGCCTCGCCCGGCGCGATCGCCAGCGAGGCGCCGACGAGCTCGGCCCGGATCGGATCGAGCGAGTTGGTCTCGGTGTCGAACGCGACGACGCTGGCCTCGAAGGCGCGCGCGATCCAGCCGTCGAGCTCGGCGAGCGTGCGCACCGCGGGATATTTGGCGACATCGAAGCCCGCGCCGCGCGCCTCGGCCGCGCGCGCGCTCGCCAGCGCCTTCGGCGTCGGCGCGGTCTCGACCGGCGCGGCGGGCGCGGGCG
>JAGWRL010000015.1 GCA_028876585.1 Pseudomonadota bacterium
AAGACCCGACGCGCGGGTTCCTGCCTTCGACCGGGCGGCTGGTGCGCTATCGCCCGCCGGCGGAGGGCAAGCACGACGGCGTCACCGTGCGCAACGACACCGGCGTCTACGAGGGCGGCGAAATCTCGATCTATTACGATCCGATGATCGCCAAGCTGGTCACCCACGCGGCGACGCGGACGCGGGCGATCGAGGCGCAGGCCGACGCGCTCGACGCCTTTTATGTCGAGGGCATCCGTCACAACATCCCGTTCCTGTCGGCGCTGATGCGGCACGAGCGCTGGCGCGAGGGGCGGTTGTCGACAGGGTTCATCGCCGAGGAGTTTCCCGACGGCTTTTCCGCGCAACGCCCGAGCGGCGAGACGGAGCGCGTGATCGCCGGCGTGGCGACCCATGTCGATCACGTCATGAATACGCGCAAGCGCCAGATTTCGGGCCAGTTGCGCGCGGCCGGCCGGCTGACCTTCGACCTAGCCCGCGTCGTCGCCTTCGGCGAGACGCGGATCGCGCTGACGGTCGAGCCGCGCGGCGACGGGCTCGACATCGCCTTCGCCGAGGACGGCGCGCGGCTGAGTTTCGCCTCGGCCTGGACGCCGGGCCAGCCGGTGTGGCGCGGCGAGATCGACGGGCGCGCCGTCTCCGCGCAATTGCGGCCGCTGCTCAACGGCTTCGAGATCGCCCACGGCGGGGCGCAGGTGCAGGCGCGCGTGTTCACCGCGCGCGAGGCCGAATTCGCCGGGCTGATGCGGGAGCGCAAGGGCGCCGACACCTCGAAGACGCTGCTGTGCCCGATGCCGGGGCTGGTCAAGAGCATCGCGGTCACGGAAGGGCAGGAGGTCAAGGCCGGCGAGGCTTTGTGCATGGTCGAGGCGATGAAGATGGAGAACGTGCTGCTCGCCGAACGCGACGTGACGGTGAAGAAGCTGCTCGCCAAGCCGGGGGATTCGCTGGCGGTGGATGCGGTGATCATGGAATTTGCGTAAACGCGCCGTCGCGGCCGCCGCACTTTTTTGCAACCTAGTCGCAACTTGGCTTGTCGCGGACGGCGGCGCGGCGTAGCTTGGTTCGCATTGGAACTATACGTTTTCTCGGTCGGTCGCCTCTATTGCGTTCTGGGCTATTTGGGTCGAGGCGACCGACTGGAAAGCTCTGGCGTTAGGCGAATCTTCGCCATGACGCGCGCCGCCGGCGCGGCTTTAGACCCTCGCAACGATAATGTGGTTGTCTCGGCCGCACGCGCATGAGGCGCGGGGCCGGGAGCCAGGCATGAGTTTGCAAGCGTCCGCGTGGGAAGCGCCCTCCGAGCGCAAGGCGGCGGGCGGGCGGTTTCGCCTGCTCGACCTCGCGTTGTCGCGCAAGGCGGTCGAGTTGACGGCGATGTTCTCCGCCGCGATGTTCTTCGCCTATGTGTTCATGGCGGTGAAGGTGACGCTGGCGGGCGGCGAGGGCTACCACTTCGGCGATTTCTTCGCGCTTTGGACCTCGGCCGTCATCACCCACGCCGGCGACGCCGCGGTCAATTTCGACGCCGACGCGCTGCATCTGCGCCAGACCGCGCTCGGCATGAATCCCGACGGCTACAACCCGTTCCCCTATCCCCCGACCTTCCTGCTGCTGCTGGGTCCGCTGGGGGCGCTGTCGCAGCGGACGGCGTTCTATCTGTTCATGGTCCCCGCCTTCGCGGCCTATCTCATGGCGATGGGAGCGGGGCGGTGGCGCGAATGGTGGTGGGGCCTGGGGGCGATGATCGCGCCGGCGACCGGCATCACGCTGATCTCGGGCCAGACCGGCTATCTCTCCGGCGCGTTGATGATCGGCGGCCTGCGCCTTCTGCCGACCCGGCCGGCGCTGGCGGGCGTGCTGTTCGGCCTGCTGACCTACAAGCCGCAACTCGGCGTGCTGGTCCCCGTCGCGCTGCTGGCGATGGGAAGTGGGCGGGCGCTCGCCTCCGCCACCGCGACTTTCGCCGTCGGCGTGGTGGTTTCAGGCCTCGTCTACGGCTTCCCGCTGTGGGGCCTGTGGGCGCATTCGATCACGGAATATGCGACGCGCTTTCACCCCGTGGTCGGCTACATGCCGACGATCTACGCCAATGCGATCATGCTGGGGGCGTGGCGATCGGTCGCATGGGGGCTGCAACTGGCGGTGTCTATTCCGGTCGCGATCGTGGTGTGGCGGGCGTTCCGGCACGGGCCCTACGCGCGGGCGGCGGCGCTGCTGGTGGTGGGCACCTATCTGGCGACGCCGCACGCCTTCAATTACGACATGCCGATGATGACGCTGGCGCTGGTGTGGTATTTCGTCGATCGGCACAATGGCAGCGGCCGGTTCGATCTCGGCGAGATCGTCGCGCTGCTGCTCGCCTTCACCATGCCCTTCCTCATGCTGGAACTGAAGAAGGTCGACATGCCGATGAGCTGGGCGCCGCTCGGGCTGATGTTCTGCCTGATCGCCTGGCCGCGCCGGCAAGGGCGCGAAACCGTGCCGGAAGCGGCGCTGGCGGCGGCGTGACGAACGAAAAAGCCGCGCCCGAAGGCGCGGCTTGGATTTGTCGTCTCAGTTGAGCGGGCTGGTCAGAACGCCGCCCAGGCGTAGAGGAACAGCGTGTCGTTGCCGTTGGCGTTGTGGGTGCCGCCGGCGCCGGGAGTTCCAATCGCGCCGTCAAAGTTGTTGGTGCCGCCGAACAGGTGCAGATATTTGACGTATTCCACGCCGAGCCGCACGTTCATCTGCTTGTCCGGCCCCGGCGCGCCCTTGCTGAACGGCAGATAGGCGAGGTCGAAGATCAACCCGTCGCCGTTGGGCGAATTGTTGACGCTATTTCCTCCCCACACGCCGTTCGCGGAAAGCCCGGCGTCGGAGCTGCCCTGCACATTGAAATAGCCGCCGGTCAGGCTGTAGGTGTGATCCCAGACGAACGACGCGCTGGTCTTGAACGAATTGATCCAGTCGGTCGGATTGGCCGAGATGCCCTGCGCGAAGGACGAATCGAGCCGCTGCTTCTCGTAGGTGTTGGCGGCCTTGACCGTAACGCTGTATTTGTCGCCGTCGTACTGGTACTGCGCGTCGACGCCGAGATCGAGATATTTGTCGGTGCCGGTGCCGAATGCGCCGCCCGGCACGGTCTGGCCGTACAGGCCGTAGGTGCCGACCATCACATAATGATTGCCCCAATGCGGCTCCAACGCCACGCGCCAATAGGGGATCGTGCCGATCTGCGCGTCGGGCGAGGGGCCGGGCTGCATGCCGAACGCTTCCTGGATGCCGCGGTCATAGCCGCGATAGGCGGTCATTTCCGCATAGAGCATGTCATTCCACCACAGATACATGCCCGCGCCGCCGGCGACTTGCGCCAGCGCGTCGATATGGGTGCCGGGCACGCTATTGGCGGCGAACGACGAGCCGATCTCCGGGAAAGCCCAGGCGTCGACGGTGTTCCAGACGTCCTGCACGGTCGGCGTGTTGTTGACGGTGACGCCGATATAGCCGTCCTTGCCGAACAGGTTGACGTTCTTGACGTAACGCACGTCGGAAGCGTCGAACCAGAGCTGCTGGGTCACCGGATTGAGCGACACCTGGATGAAGGCGCCGAGATCGCCATAGACCTTGCCGGCGTAGAACCCCGTCACCTGCTGGATCGCGAGATTGTCGTTGGTCCGCAGGCCCGGCGCCGGCGGCGCGTCTTGCGCCGCGCGGGTGTGGGTGAAGCCCGGCATCAGCATGGCCGCGAGCGGCGGAATCTTGTCGTCGCCGCCGCCGAGCGTATAACCGCTCAGCTTGAAGCGGCGCCCGAACGGCGTGAGCTCGGGAAACGCGGTGTGACAGGCGGCGCAGGGTTGCCCCGTCTGACGCGCGAAGCTCGGCACGGCTTGGGCGGGCTGCGAGCCCAGCGCCAAAACGAAAAAGCTGGCGATCGCAAGCGCCAGCCCCAAGCCTAGATCGAATGGGCCTGGTCGGCCCCGTTCCCTCAGCGTCCGCATATTGACAACCCCCAAATTGCCCGAAGTCTTTTGTGACAGGCGGCGCCGGCTTCATCGAGCGGCGCCGCCGGTTACCCGTTTCAGCCCTTGGCGACCCACAACTTGCACCAGCCGTTCGGCGAGATCGCGCCGCTGACCGATTTGCAGCTCGAAGGCGCGACGAACAGGTTGCAGCCCTTGCAGTCCTTGCCGTCCTTCGGGCTGCCCTGATAGGCGACCGCGGTGGGCGGCAGGGAGGCGGCCTGCGCGCGCGCCAGCGCGAACATCGGGCCGGCGGCCGCCGCCGCGAAGAGAACAGTGCGCCGGCTCACGCCCGCGTTTGACTTGCTTTCCATAGGAACGCCTCACATTCGAGACGAGCCGCCGTCGGCGCGCTCGCCGATATCACGACGCGCAAATTCGAACACGAACTACCGCCGCATGATTCGATATTGCGCCGCAGTAGGCCCGAGTGGTTGATTCATGTCAACTACGACAATTTCGTAATGTTTTCGCTGTTCTCGCGGCGCTTCCCGCCGCGGGATTTGTGGCCCAACTCACGGAACATGCGCGAAAAACAAGTAATGTTGCCGGAACGGGTCGACGCCGGCGAAGTTAATGCTGCATCGATGGAGGGCGAAATGGCCTATCCGAAATCCTGCTGTCTCGGTTTCGTCGTCGGCTTGGCGTTGGTCGCCCCGGGCGCTTTCGCTGACGAGACGCCGCCGGCCGATGCGCGCGCCGTGGTCGCCGCCCAGCTCGACGCGTTCGAGCATGACGACGCCGCCCGCGCCTGGAGGCTCGCCGCGCCGGAAGTGCAGGCCCGATTTCAGTCGGCCGAAAACTTCATCGGCGCGGTCAAGTCGGATTTTGGCCCGATCTATCGTCACCGCAGCGTGGATTTCGGCCCGGTCGCGCGCAAGGGCGACCAGGTCGGCATAGTGGTCACGCTGGTCGACGCCGACAACAAGGTCTGGTCGGCTTTGTTCACGCTCTCGCGCCAGGACGGCGTGTGGCGCACCTCCGGCTGCCTGCTCGCCGAGACGCCGCAGCTCAGCGTCTGAAAGAATTCGCGGCCGAGCCGCTCGCCGGCAAATCCGCGCGCCCGGTCCGCGCGTATCGGGGACAGCATCGCGGAGGTCTCATGCGCGCCCTGGCTGTCGCCCTGCTGTTGTTCCTGTTCGCCGCGCCGGCGGCGGCCGATGACGCGGGCGAGGTTCAGGCCGTGATCACGCGCCAGCTCGACGCCTTCGCCGCCGACGACGCCGTGGCGGCGTTCGCTTTCGCCGCGCCCGCCATCCGCGAAAAATTCGCCGACCCGCAGGTGTTTCTGGCGATGGTGAAGGCGGCCTATCCCGCGGTCTATCGCCATCGCAGCGCGCAATTCGGCGCGCAGGCCCGGCAGGGCGACCGGATCGTGCAGAGCGTGACTTTCGTCGACGCCGACAATCTGGTGTGGACCGGGGTCTACCGGCTGGAGCGACAGGCGGAGGGAGGCTGGCGCATCGCCGGCTGCGTGGTGGCGCGCGCCGACGAGACCAGCCTGTGACGGCGCTTTTCTCGGAACGGCGCTTGCGCTAGGATCGCCGCCGTTCGGAGATATGACATGACGCTGAGGGCGGGACTGGTCGGTTGCGGGTTCATCTCCGATATCTATCTCGCCAATCTCGCAAAATTCCGCGATGTCGCGGTCGTCGCCTGCGCCGACGCAGCGCCCGAGGCCGCCGCGCGGCAGGCGCAGCGCTATGGGATCGAGGCGCGCTCGGTGGCGCAATTGCTCGCCGATCCGTCTATTGATCTGATCCTCAACCTGACCACGCCCGAGGCGCACGCCGAGATTTCGCTCGCCATCGTCGAAGCCGGAAAGTCGGTCTATTCGGAAAAGCCGCTGGCGACGCAGCTCGACGCGGGGCGGCGGTTGCTCGAAGCCGCCCGGCGGCAAGGCGTGCTGGTCGGCTGCGCGCCCGACACCGTGCTGGGGCCGGGCTATCAGACCGCGCGGGCGATGATCGAGGCGGGCGAGATCGGCCGTCCGCTGAGCGCGCTGGCGGCGGTGCTGTCGCATGGCTACGAGCATTGGCACCCCAACCCGGCGTTCTACTACCAGCCCGGCGGCGGCCCGGTGTTCGACATGGGGCCATACTATCTCTCGGCGCTGGCGACGCTGCTCGGCCCCATCTCCGAAGTGCAGGCGCTCGGCCAGATCGGCTTCGCCGAGCGAACCGTGACGACGCCGCATTCGCCCAAACTCGGCCAGACGATCAAGGTGGAGACGCTGACCACTGTGCAGGCGCTGCTGCAATTCGAAAGCGGCGCGCAGGCGACGCTGCTGGCGAGCTTCGACGTCTGGCGGCATGGGCTGGCGCCGATCGAACTGCACGGCGAGACGGCGACGCTGCGGCTGCCCGATCCCAATTTCTTCGCCGGCGATCTCGAAATCGCCGTTGGCCGCGAGCCGTGGCGCAGGATCGACCTCGACCACCGCCTGCTTGGCCGGCCGAACTGGCCGGCGGACAAAGCCAAACAATCGAACTGGCGCGGGCTCGGCGTCGCCGACCTCGCGCGCGCGATCCTCGACCGGCGGCCGCCGCGCGCCAGCGGCGATTTTGCGCTGCATGTGCTGGCGACGATGGAGGCGATCGCGCTCGCCGCGACCGAGCGGCGCCCCGTGCGGGTCGAGGCGCCGTTCACACCGGCGCCGACGCTGGGCGATGCGGAAGTCGCGCTTTGGCTCTAACCGGAGGCGCGCGACGCGCTGCTGCGTCGGTAGGATTATTTTTGACGCCAATCTTGCCGCTGAAGGTCCGCAGACCGTAAAATTGCCGCCAAGACCCCAGCCCGCGAGGCGGGCGTGGATTGGAGGCCAGCGCCATGTCGCCGGGACGCCGCCAAATCTCCGTAGAGACGATCGTACTCGCGGTCCTTGGCTTGGCCTTTGTCGGCGTCGGCGGCTTCATCTGCGCCAGCGCCTACCGCTCGGCGCAGGCGCCCGGGGCCGCGATCGTCGCGCAAACCAGCCCCGCGCTGCCCCCGGCGCTGCCCGCTG
>JAGWRL010000111.1 GCA_028876585.1 Pseudomonadota bacterium
AGATAGCCGAGCTTGCGGCCGATGAAGGCCCAGCAGGCGCCGTCGGGATGGGCGCGGCAGGCCTCCCCGTCCGGCGCGCTCCACACCGCATTGACCGCGCCCCAGTCGAACAAAGGCGGCAGCAGCCACGCCGCCAGCGCCAGCAGCACGAAAGTCGTCGCCGCATTGGCCGGGGTGGAGAACAGATTTTCGCGCGCCCAGGCGAGCGGGCCGCTCGTCAGCGGCGGCGGCGGCAGTTCCGGTTCGGAGGCGACGCGCACATAGGCCATGCTCAGCGCTCCTTCAGCGCGTTGCGCGCGTTGAACAGGTTGAGCGCGAACGAGATGACGAGCGAGATGAAGAGATAGACGCCCATCGTCACCGCCATCACCTGCATCGCCGCCTGCGTCTGGTTGAGCACGGTGCCGGCGAACACCAGCACCAGATCGGGGTAGCCGATGAACACGGCCAGCGACGAGTTCTTGACGATGTTGAGCCACTGGCTGGTCAGCGGCGGGGTGATCAGCCGCATCGCCTGCGGAATGACCACCAGATTGAGGATGCGCCGGCGCGGCAGGCCGAGCGCGGCGGCCGCCTCCGTCTGGCCGCGCGACACCGCGCTGACGCCGGCGCGCACGATCTCGGCGATGAAGCCGGCGGTGTAGGTGACGAGCCCGAACACCAGCGCGACGAATTCGGGATAAAGCTGCATCCCGCCGCGCAGGTTGAAACCCTTCAGTTCGGCGATGTCGAAGCCGATCGGGCGCCCGGCGAGAAAATAGGCGGCGAGCGGCGGCGCGACGACCGCCAGCAGCGCGACCCGCACGACCGGCGAAATGCGGCCGGTCTGCGCCTGCAAACGGCGGGCGTAGAGCGCGTAGCCGATGGCGCCGGTGAGGCCCGCCCCCAGCGCCAGCGCGATCACGCCGGCGCCGTCGCCGAAAAGGGGGCGGGGCAGATAAAGGCCGCGATTGTTGAGAAACACGAGACCCCAGAACGCGTGCGACTGGCGCGGCCCCGGCAGCGATTTCAGCACCGCGTTGTACCAGAAGAACAATTGCAGCAGCAGCGGCGTGTTGCGCATCAGTTCGACATAGACCAGCGCGATGCGCGACAGGAGATAATTGGGCGACAGCCGGGCGACGCCGACGAGAAAGCCGAGCGGCGTCGCCAGCGCGATGGAGAGGACGCCCACCAGCAGCGTGTTGATGAGCCCGACCCAGAACGCGCGGCCATAGGTCGATACGGCGGAATAGGCGATCAGCGACTGGTTGATGTCGAAGCCGGCGGTGTCGTTCCAGAAGCCGAAGCCGGTCGGGATGCCGCGCGCCGCCATATTGGCGACCGCGTTGCGCCAGGCGAACAGCGCCAGCGCCGCCAGCGCCGCGAACAGCGCCGCCTGATAGACGACGCCGCGCACCCGCGCGTCCCGCCAAATCGCACTCGTCATCGCCCCTCCGGCTAGCCGGCGCGAACATCGCAGCCGCGCGGGCGGCGCGCAAGAAGCCTTGACGCGGCGGGCGCGGGCGGCCATGGCTCGCGGCTCTGTCATTTTCGAGACGCGACATGGCCAAGAAACCTATGGAGACCGGCACGGAAGAGATCAATTCCGGGCATTTGCGCGCCTTCATCGAGCGTATCGAGCGGCTCAACGAGGAGAAGAAGGCGCTCGCCGAGGACATCAAGGAGGTGTTCGCCGAGGCCAAGGGCAATGGCTTCGATCCCAAGATCATCCGCAAAATCGTCTCGATTCGCGGCCAAGACCCCGACAAGCGCTCCGAGGAAGAGACTTTGCTCGACCTCTACATGGCCGCCCTGGGCGCCAATTGAGACGGGAACACGCGATGGAAACCTTGAGCCCCGCCGCCGCGCGCATCGCCGACGCCTTCGCGGCGTCGGTGCGGGCGCGCCGCACGTTCGAGCGTCCCTACCGGCATTACCTGATGCAGAACGTGTTTCCCGCCGACGTGTCGGACGCGCTGGCGGAGCTGCCGTTCGCGCCCCCGGTGCTCAACGGCGTCTCGGGCAAACGCGAATTGCACAATGACCAGCGCAGCTATTTCGACGCCGGCGGCGTGGCCCGCTTTCCGGTGATGGGGGCGGTGGCGGAGGCGCTGCAATCGGAGCGGATCACCTCGCTGATCCACGAATCCTTCGCCGCCGAGATCGACGACACGTTCCTGCGGCTGGAATATGCGCAGGACGTCGACGGCTTCTGGCTGCAACCGCACACCGACCTCGGCGTGAAGAAATTCACCTGCCTGATCTATCTCAGCCAGGGGCCGGGGCACGAGAAACTGGGCACCGACATCTATGAATCGCCGGAGACGCATTTCGGCGTGTCGCCGTTCCAGCGCGGCGGGGCGATGGTGTTCGTGCCCGGCGACGACACCTGGCACGGCTTCGAGCGGCGGCCGATCGAGGGCGTGCGCCGCTCGGTGATCCTCAATTACGTCACCCACGATTGGCGCGCCCGCGAGCAACTGAGCTACCCCGACCGCCCGGTGCGCGTCGGCGGCTGAATCCGGCGCGGGCAAAAAAAGAACACTTGTTCCATCTTGACTTCTGAATGGAATTTTTGTTTCATATTGCCGGATGCACAAGCCAAAGTGGAGGATGCGATGGGCGCGCTGAGCGGCAAATACGCTGTAGTGACCGGCGGGTCGCAGGGACTGGGCGAGAAGATCGCGCGCCATTTCGCCAAAGCCGGCGCCGCCGGGCTGGTGATCTGCGGCCGCAACGCCGCCAATGGCGAGCGCGTCGCCAAGGAGATTTCCGACAGCGGCTGCCCGACCTATTTCGTGCGCGCCGATCTCGCCCATGTCGCGGAATGCCGCAAGGTGATCGAGGAGGTCGACAAGCGCTTCCACCGCGTCGACGTGCTCGTCAACGCCGCCGCGCTGACCGATCGCGGCACCATCCTGGACACCACCGAAGAGCGCTACAACGAGATTTTCGACGTCAACGCCCGCGCGCCGTTCTTCCTGATCCAAGGCGCCGCCAACATCATGAAGCGCGAGAAGATCGCCGGCAGCATCGTCAATATTCAGTCGATGTCGGCGCATGGCGGGCAGGCGTTCATCGCGGCCTATTGCGCCTCGAAAGGCGCGCTGGCGGCGCTGACCAAGAACGTCGCGCACGCGCTGGTGCGCCACCGCATCCGCGTCAACGGCCTCAACATCGGCTGGATGTCGACGCCGGGCGAGGACCGCATCATGAAGACCTATCACGGCGCCAAGGACGGCTGGCTCGAAGAGGCGGTCAAGGGCAAGCCGTTCGGCCGGCTGCTCGACCCCAACGAAGTGGCGCGCGCCTGCCTCTATCTCGCCTCCGACGAATCCGGCCTGATGACCGGCTCCAACATCGATTTCGACCAGAACGTGATGGGCGCCGGCGACGCCCCGCTGGAGCCTTGAACCGATGGCCGCCGCGACGCTCGACGTCATCGCCATCGGCCGCTCGTCGGTCGATCTCTACGGCGCGCAGGTCGGCGGCCGACTGGAGGACATGGCGAGTTTCTCCAAGGCGGTCGGCGGCTGCCCGACCAACATCGCCGTCGGCACGGCGCGGCTCGGCCTGAAAAGCGGGCTGATCACCCGCGTCGGCGATGAGCACATGGGCCGCTTCATCCGCGAGCAATGCGCGCGTGAGGGCGTCGACGTCGCCGGCGTCAAGACCGACCCGGCGCGGCTGTCGGCGCTGGTGCTGCTCGGCATCCGCAACGACAAGACTTTTCCGCTGATCTTCTATCGCGAGAATTGCGCCGATGCCGCGCTCGACGAGAGCGACATCGACGAGGCCTATATCGCCTCCGCCAAAGCCATCGTCGTCACCGGCACGCATTTCGCCAAGCCCAACACCGCCGCCGCGCAGAATCTGGCGATCTCCTACGCCAAGAAGCACGGCCGCAGGGTCGCCTTCGACATCGACTACCGGCCGAACCTGTGGGGTCTGGCCGGCCACGGCGCCGGTGAGGAGCGCTACATCAAATCGGATCAGGTCTCCCAGCATCTGCGGCCGGTCCTGGCGCTGTGCGACCTCATCGTCGGCACGGAAGAGGAGGTGATGATCGCCGGCGGGATCGACGATCCGCTCGCCGCTCTGCGGGCGATCCGCGCGCAAAGCGCGGCGACCATCGTAATGAAGCGCGGGCCGATGGGTTGTGTCGTGTTCCCGGGCGCGATTCCGGAAAACATCGAGGACGGCGTCAAGGGGCCGGGCTTCCCGGTCGAAGTCTATAACGTGCTCGGCGCGGGCGACGCGTTCATGTCCGGCTTTCTGCGCGGCTGGCTGCGCGACGAGCCGTTGGAGACCTGTTGCGCCTTCGCCAACGCCGGCGGCGCCTTCGCGGTGTCCAGGCTCCTTTGCTCGGCCGAATATCCGACCTTTCCCGAAATGCGCCGCTTCCTCGATCACGGCGCCGCGACCCGCGCTTTGCGTTACGACGAGACGCTCAACCACATCCATTGGGCGACCACGCGCCGCGCCGAAATCCCCGAGATCATGGCGCTCGCCATCGACCATCGCGCGCAACTCGAAAAGATCGCCGACGACGCCGGCGCGCCGCGCGAGCGCATCGGCGCGTTCAAGCGGTTGGCGGTCGAGGCGGCGGCCCGAGTCGCGGCCGGGCGCCCCGGCTACGGCATGTTGATCGACGGCAAATACGGGCGCGAGGCGCTGTTTCGCGCCGACGAACTCGGCTTCTGGATCGGCCGCCCGGTCGAGGAGCCGGGCTCGCGCCCGCTCGACTTCGAATTCGGCGGTTCGCTCGGCGCGCGGCTGATCGAATGGCCGTTGAGCCACACCATCAAGTGCCTGTGCTTCTATCGCCCCGACGATTCGGCTGAGATGAAAGCGCGCCAGGAGCGCGAATTGCTGCGGCTCTACGACGCCGCGCGCCGGGTCGGGCGCGAATTGCTGATCGAGATCGTCGCCGGCAAACATGGTCCGCTCGGCGACGATACGGTGGCTGAGGTGATCGCGCGGCTCTACGCGATTGGCGTCAAGCCGGATTGGTGGAAGCTGGAGGGCCAGTCGCCGGTGGCCTGGGGCCGCATCGACGCGGCGATCGAGGCCGGCGATCCGCTCTGCCGCGGCGTGATGGTGCTGGGTCTGGAGGCGCCGGAGGACGAACTCGCCGCCGCCTTCCGCGCCGCGCGCGGCTCGAAGCGGGTCAAGGGCTTCGCGGTCGGGCGCACCATTTTCGTCGAGCCGGCCCTGCGCTGGTTCGCGGGCCAAGGCGGCGACGAGGAGGCGGTCCAGGCGATGGCCGATTCGTTCGCGCGGCTGTGCGGCCATTGGCGCGCCGCGGCGGGCTAAGCCGCCGGCAGCAGCAGCCGGAACGTCGTGCCCAGGCCGAGCCGGCTCTCCACCTCCAGCGAGGCGTCGATCCATTCCGCAAGGTCGCGGCACAGCAGCAGGCCGAGCCCGGCGCCGCGCTCGCCGTCGGTGCCGGTCGAGGTCGAGCGCCGTTCGAGGTGAAACAGGCTCGCCGTCTGCGCCTCGCTCATGCCGACGCCGGTGTCGGCGACCGAGACGACGATGCGGCCGCCGCGCCGCGCCGCCGACAGGCTCACCCGACCGCCGGCGGGGGTGAATTTCAGCGCGTTGGCGACGAGATTGCGCAGGATCGCCGCGGCCGTATCGGGTTGCGAGATCGCCAGCGCGTCGGTCGGACAGGTCTCGATCGACAGCCCCTTTTGCGCGGCGCGCGGTCGCAAGGCCAAGGCGCAATTGTGGAACAAAGCGTCGACGTCGATGGGCGACATCTCCGCCGCGCGGGCGTCCATGTAGAGGCTGGCCCAGGCGACCAGGCTCTCCAGCAAGCCATGCGCCTGCGACGCCGCCTCGTGCGCGATGGCCGCGCGGCGGACGGTGGCGGCGGGATCGCCGCCAGCCGCCGCCTCCATCAGCAACTGGCTCATCCCGAGCATGACCTGGAACGGATTGCGCAGATCGTGGGCGATGATCGAAAGGATCAGCGTCTTTTGCCGGTTCAGCCGGTCGAGCGCGCGCGACTTTTCCTCCGCGTCGTCGCGCGCGGCCTGCAATTCGACGACGAAAGCCCGCCGCGCCTTGGCGTAGCGGATGGCGCGCGCGAGCGCGTGCGAATTGGCCTCGGCGCGGCTCAGCGCATCGACCGCGCCCGCCCGCAGCAGCGCCACCGTCGCGCCCTGGTCGGCGCGATCGGTCAGCGTGATCACCGCTTGCCGCCCGCCCTCCGGCGAGGTCAGCCGGGCCAATATATCGGCGCCGGCGCCGAGTTCGCCGTCGAGCAGCACGCAGTCGAAATTCTGCCGCGCGGCTTCGGCGACGCCGGCCTCGGCGGTCTCCGCCTCGACCAGCGTGTAGTCCAGATTCGAACCCGCCAGCGCCGCCGCGACGGTCGCTCGGTCCGAGGCGTCGTCGTCGATCAGCAGTATGCGGGTCAGCGTTGTCAAGCGGGTCTCGTCACCAGGATTGGCGTGCGACGACGGCGGGAAGCTCGTTGGCGTCGCGACGCGGCCGCAAGCCGACGAGGTGGCAGATGGCGTATACGAGATCGGCGCGGTTCATGGTGTAGAAATGGAATTGCGTGACGCCGTGGTCGATCAGGTCGATCACCTGCTCGGCGCAGACGGCGGCCGCCACCAGCCGGCGCGTCGCCAGATCGTTTTCGAGCCCGTCGAAGCGGTCGGCGAGCCAGGCCGGCACGCTGGCCCCGGCGCGCTTGGCGAAACCTGTTGTCTGTTTGAAGTTGAGCACCGGCACGATCCCCGGCACGATCGGGACATGAATTCCGGCCGCGGCGGCCACGTCAAGATACCGGAGATAAACGGAATTGTCGAAGAAGAATTGGCTAATGGCGCGATCGGCGCCGGCGTCGACCTTGCGCTTGAGCGCGTCGATGTCGTGCAGAAGCGTCGGGCTTTGCGGGTGTTTTTCCGGATAGGCGGAGACGGAGACCTCGAAATCGCCGATCCGCTTGATCGCGGCGACCAGATCCTCGGTGCGCTGATAGCCGTCGGCGGGCGCGGCGTAGGGCGCGTCGAGCCCGCCCGGCGAATCGCCGCGCAGCGCCACGATATGTCGCACGCCCGCGTCCCAATATTCGCGGATCACGTCGTCGATCTCGCCTTTCGAGGCGCCGACGCAGGTCAGATGCGCCGCCGGGCGCAGATAGGTGTCGCGCGCGATTTTCTCGACCGTGGCGTGGGTGCGGGCGCGGGTCGAGCCGCCGGCGCCGTAAGTGACGGAGACGAAATCGGGCGCCAGCGGCTCCAGCCGCGTGATCGCCTCCCACAGCGCCGCCTCCATCTCCTCGGATTTGGGCGGGAAGAACTCGAACGAGGCGCGCACCGGCGAACCGGAGCGGCTGGGACGCAGCGGCGAGACGAACATCAGGCGAATTCCCGGGAAGCGTTGCGAAGATCGTCGGAAATGATGCGCGGGTCGCGGGCCAGCCACACGACGACGGTGAGCTTGCCGGTCTCGCCCGCGCCGGGCGCGACGCGGCGCGTCTCGACCATTTCCAGCCCCGCCTCCTGCATCAGCGCGGCGATCTCCTCGCCGCTGAAGCCGAGCCGGCGATGGGCGAAATGCTCGCGCAACGCCTCTTCGTCATGGGCGGCGAAATCCACCACCAGCAGCCGGCCGCCCGGCCGCAGCGTGCGCGCGGCCTCCGCCAAAGCCCGGCCGGGATCGTCGAGGAAGTGCAGCACCTGATGGATCACCACCAGATCGTAGGCGCCGCGCTCGACCGGGGGCGCGTAGATGTCGCCCTGGCGCAACTGCACGTTGCGCAGGCCGCGCTCGTCGATGCGGGCGCGGGCGAGGTTGAGCATCGCCGGGCTTAGATCGACGCCAACGGCGCGGCTCGCCAGCGGCGCGAGCAATTCCAGCATCCGCCCCGTGCCGGCGCCGAGATCGAGCAGGGCTTGCACCGGCGCGTCGCCGACCAGGGCGAGCACCGCCGCCTCGACCTGCGCGTCGGGCGCGTGCATGGCGCGGATGCGGTCCCACTCAGCGGCCTGCGCGGCGAAATAAGCGGCCGCCTGCTTGCGCCGCGTCTCGCGCGCGACGTCGAGCCGGGCGCGGTCGGAGGCGAGCGTCGGATCGTTCGCCTCGACGCGGGCGATCAGGTCGCGCGCCAGCGCCCCGCCAGGCTCGGCGAGCCGGAAGAACGCCCAGGCGCCCTCGCGATGGCGCTCGGCCAGCCCCGCGTCGACCAGCAGCTTGAGATGGCGCGAGATGCGCGGCTGCGACTGGCCGAGAATGCCGACCAGCTCGCTGACCGTCAGTTCGGCCTCGCACAACAGGCCGAGCAGGCGCAGCCGGGTGACCTCGCCGGCCGCCTCCAGCGCGTCGAGCAGCGAATCGAAGGATAGGGGGGAGTAGGTTGCAGACATAAAGATATGTTTATGTCTTTCCCAAAAACTTGGCAAGCGCAATTCGCGCGGCGTGTTGACGGCAGCGGTGGAGTATTAGAAGCTTCTCATAGAGGGATTTGGGGAGGAACGCATGGTTTCGCGACGCGCCTTGCTGGCGGGATCGCTCTCGTTGGCCGCGACCCGCGCGCTGGCCGACAGGTTGACCCTGCCGCGCGGGCTGGCCCCCGGCGTGGCGCAATCGGGCGAGCTGGCGAGCCTGCCCGGCAAGCGTCCGTTGCTCCGCCTCTCGCACCGGCCGCCCAATTACGAGACGCCGCTCTCTTATTTTGACGGGCCGATCACGCCCAACGACGCCTTTTTCGTGCGCTACCACCTCGACGACATTCCCCTCGTCGATCCCGCGAAATGGCGCCTCAGCGTGTCGGGCGGCGCCGCGCCGCTGTCGCTGAGCCTGGAGGAACTGAAGCAGTTTCCCGCAGTCGAAATCACGGCCGTCTGCCAATGCTCGGGCAATCGACGCGGCCTGTCCGACCCGCATGTCGCCGGCGTCGAATGGGGCTATGGCGCGATGGGCTGCGCGCGCTGGAAGGGCGCGCGGCTGAAGGACGTGCTGGCCAAAGCCGGCGTTCCGCCCAACGCGGTCGAAGTGGTGATGAACGGCGCCGACGGCCCGGTGCTCGACAAGACGCCGGATTTCGTCAAGAGCCTGCCGCTGTGGAAGGCGATGGATGAAAACACGCTGATCGCCTATGAGATGAACGGCGCGCCGCTGCCCCATTTCAACGGCGCGCCGGCGCGCGTGATCGCGCCGGGTTGGACGGCGACCTACTGGATGAAACACATCGCCGAACTCGCCTTCTCGGAAAAACCGTTCGACGGCTTCTGGATGGCGAAAGCCTATCGCATTCCCATCGGCCTGTTCCCCGCGATCGACCGTTTCCTCACGCAGGAAAACGCCGCCAGCGCGCCGATCACCGAGATCATGGTCAACTCGCTGATCACGGCGCCGGCGGATGGCGCCCAACTCGCGCGCGGACCGTTGACAATCGCCGGTCTGGCCTGGGATTCCGGGCGCGGCGTCGCCAGCGTCGAGATTTCAACCGACAAGGGCGCGGCCTGGCGCGAGGCGAAGCTCGGCGAGGACGTCGGGCGCTTCGGCTTCCGCGCCTTCACCTTCGAGGTCGAGCCGGCGGCGGGAGCGCTCGTCATCCTGTCGCGCGCGAGCAACAACGCGGGGCAGTCGCAAGTGGCCAAGCCGTTGTGGAACCCCGCCGGCTATCACCACAACGCCTATAGTTCCGTCACTGTTTCGATCGCGTGAGGCCAGATGCGTGCGCTTTTTTCTTTCCTGCTCGCCTTCGCGATCGCTCCCGCTTTCGCCGACGAAGCGAAGTTGCAACTGAAGCCTGGACCAGGCTTGGATCAACTCGTCAACAATTGCGGCGCCTGTCACAGTCTCGATTATGTCGTGATGAACTCCGGCTTTCTCAACGAGAAAGGCTGGGACGGCGAGGTCAATAAGATGATCAAGGTGTTTGGCGCCAATATCGATGAGGCGGACGCCAAGGCGATCAAGAGCTATCTCTCAACCAACTATGGCAAGTGAGTCTCTTTGTCACACTTGCATTTCCCGCTTGACGCGGCGCAGTGTTAACGCTGATATAGCGGCCAGGACGAGGGCAATGCCTGCAAAGCGTCCGGCAAACGGGAGGAATTCGCGTGACGTTTGAGACGCCCGCATTGGCTGTGAGCCGCCGTACGCTCGTCAAATCGGCGCTCGCGCTCGGCGCCGCGCAAGTGGCGAGCCCCTTCGTCCTGACCGCGCGCGCGGCCGACACCATCAAGCTGGGTTTCTGCAATCCTTTGAGTGGCCCCTACGCCGCTTACGGCAAGAATGAGACGATCGGCTGCCAACTCGCCATCGAGCAGATCAACGCCAAGGGCGGCATCCTCGGGCGTCAGGCCGAAATGTTGGTGGAGGATTCCACCAGCGGCGACGCCGGCACCGCGGTGCAGAAATCGCGGAAGCTGATTGAACGCGACAAGGTGGATTTCCTGCTCGGCAACGTCAACTCGGCGCTCGCGCTGGCGATGGCGCAGGTCTCCAGCGAGAAGGGCATCCTGCATCTGGTGCCGGGCGGCCACACCGACGCCGTCACCGGCGCGTCCTGCCACTGGAACGTGTTTCGCGTCTGCAACACCACGCAGATGGAGGCGGCCGCCGTCTGCGCCGCGCTGGTCAAGGCCTATGGCAAGAAATATTATTACATCACGCCCGATTACGCCTTCGGCCACACGCTCGAAGCCGGCATGATCAAGGAGATCAAGAAGAACGGCGGCGAGCGGGTGGGCGGCGATCTGACGCCGATCGGCACCGTCGATTTCTCGTCCTATCTGATCAAGGCGCAGTCGGCCAATCCTGATGTGATCGTCTTCCTGGTGCAGGGCGACGATGCGCTGAACGCGCTCAAACAGGCGGTGCAGTTCGGCTTGCAGAACAAGGTCCACCTCGCCGGCGCCCAGGTGGAGCTGGAAGTGCTCGAAGGCCTGCCGCCGGAGGCGCGCATCGGCACCTGGGTGGCGGAATGGTACTGGAACCAGCCTGACGTGCCGCATGTGAAGGAGTTCGTCGAGGCGATCAAGGCCAAGACCGGCCGCGCGCCGACCGCGCGTCACTGGTTCGGCTATGTCAGCGGCTACACCTGCGCGCTCGGCGCGGAGAAGGCGAAGTCGTTGAAGGCGATCGACATCGCCAAGGCGTTGCAGGATTTCGAGCTGCCGCCCGAGATCGCGCTTGGCCCCAACAAGACGTTCTACCGCGCCGGCCAGAACCAGCTGATGTCGACGCTCTTTGTCGGCGAGGCCCAATCGAAGGGGTCGGCGCCGGACGACCTGTTCAAGGTCGTCAAGACCTTCGCCGGCGCCGATGTCGCCGATCCGCTGGCCGAAACCGGCTGCAAGATGGCCTGGCCGGCCTGACGAGGCGGCGGATTCGCTTTTCGCCAGCGACGCGCGGGCCGCGCGTCGCTGGCTTCTCTTGCCGGCGGCCGTCGATCGTCACATGTCGCAGCTCATCCTCTTCAACGTCTCCAACGGCCTGATCGTCGGCGCGTTTTACGCGCTGATGGCGCTCGGCCTGTCGCTGATCCTCAACCTCAGCGGCGTGATCAATTTCGCCCATGGCGGCTTTCTCGCGCTGGGCGCCTATTTCGCTTATTCGCTGACGCCTTACATCGGATTCTGGGGCGCGCTGTTGGTGGCGCCGGTGCTGGTGGCGGCGATGGGGTTGGTCGTCGAGCGGTTCCTGATCCAGCCGCTCTACGGCACGGACCCGCTGTACAGCCTGCTGCTGACCTTTGGCCTGGCCTATATGATCGAGGACGGCGCCAGATATGTCTGGGGCGCGCAGAGCCTGCCGTTCCAGCCGCCGGCCTGGTTGTTGCAGCCGCTCTCCAGCGAATATTTCTTCCTCACCGGCTATCGCGTGTTCATGATCATCATCGTGTTCGCTGCGGTGGCGGGGCTGTTCGGCGTGCTCGGCTACACGCGGCTGGGCATGCGCATCCGCGCCGGCACGCGCGACCTGGAAACCGTGTCGACGCTGGGCGTCAACACGCGCGTGCTGCGCAGCCTGAATTTCGGCCTCGGCGTCTATATCGCCGGGCTCGCCGGCGTGCTGGCGGCGGGATTGCTCGGCCTGTCGCCGACGATCGGCGCCAATCTGATCATGCCGAGTTTCGTCGCCATCATCGTCGGCGGGCTGGGCAGTCTGGTCGGCACGCTGCTCGGCGGCTTGCTGATCGGCGTCGCCTCGGGGTTGACGGCGGTCTATTGGCCGTCCGCGACGGAGGCGGTCATCTATGTGATGATGGGGCTTGTGTTGCTGGTTCGTCCGCGCGGCCTGCTCGGTGAAGAGGGGAGGATTCATTGAACCTGCGCGCCCGGGCGCTCGACGCCCTCGTCATCGTCGCGCTGGTCACTTTTCCCTATTGGCTGGCGGCGATCGGCAGTTACACCGAACTCGCCAGCCGCGTCGTGGTGATGGGTCTGGCGGCGATGTCGCTCAACTTCCTGCTCGGCTACACCGGCGTATTGTCGTTCGGCCACGCCGCCTATTTCGGCCTTGGCGGCTATGGCGCGGCGATGGCGATCAAGTTCTTTGGTTGGGGCTCGCTGCCGGCGATGTTGTTCGGCATCCTGATCGCCACCGTCGCGGCGATGGTGATCGGCGCGCTGATCGTGCGCCGACGCGGCGTCTATTTCGCCATGGTGACGATCGCGTTCGGGCAGGTGTTCTATTTCATCGCCTTCCGCTGGAATGTGGTGACGGGCGGCGACGACGGGCTGACCGGCTGGAGCCGCCAGCCGCTCGACTTCGGCTTCTACAAGCTCGACATCGCCGGCAGCGACAAGGCGTTCTACTATTTCACCCTCGCCATCTTCGCGATCTGCGTCGCGGCGATGGCGCGGCTGATCGCCTCGCCGCTCGGCCGCTCGCTGGTGGCGATCCGCGAGAACGAGCGCCGCGTGCGGTTTCTCGGCCTCAACATCGAACACCGGATCTGGTTGTCGTTCGTGATCTCCTGCTTCTTCGTCAGCGTCGCCGGCGGCCTCTATGCGCTGCTCAACAACTTTATCGACCCGCGCGCGCTGCGGTTCGATCTCTCCGGCAATCTCGTCATCATGGCGGTGATGGGCGGGATGCGCTCGTTCTGGGGGCCGTTGTTTGGCGCGGCGATCTTCGTCGCGTTGCAGGATTACGTCTCCAGCCACACCGAGAACTGGATGTTCCTGATCGGCCTCGTGTTCGTGCTCGTGGTGCGCTTTTTCCCGCGCGGTCTGCTCGGCGTCCTCACGCGCGGGAGCGTGGCATGACGCTCCTGCGGGTCGAAAACGTCACCAAGCGCTTCGGCAATCTGACGGCGATCGAGGATGTGTCGCTGACGATCGAGCCGGGCGAGTTGCGCGCCATCATCGGCCCCAACGGGGCCGGCAAGACGACCTTTTTCAACCTGATCAGCGGGCTGTTTGCGCCCACCTCGGGCAAGGTGTGGCTCGACGATCAGGACGTGACCGGCCTGTCGCCCGAGCAGCGGGTGCGTCGCGGCATGGCGCGCACGTTCCAGATCACCGAGATCTTCCCCGAACTGAGCGTGATCGAGAACCTGCGCGTCGCGGTGGAGATGGCGGAGGGCCACAGCCTGTCGGCCTGGCTGTCGCCGGCCTCGACCCGCGCCGTCAATCAACGGCTCGACCAGTTGCTGACCACCGGCAACCTGACCGGCAAGACCAACATCCGCGTCGGCGCGCTGAGCCACGGCGATCAGCGCGCGGCGGAAATCATGATGGCGCTGGCCCTGAAGCCGCGCCTGCTGCTGCTCGACGAGCCGACCGCCGGCATGGGCGATCAGGAGACTTACGACGTCGCGCGGCTGGTGCGGCGGCTGCACCGCCACGAGGGCCTCACGATCATGCTGATCGAGCACGACATGCGCGTCGTCTTCAACCTCGCCGACCGCATCATGGTGCTGGGCGAAGGCCGCGTGCTGGCGGAAGGGACGCCGCAGGAGATCGCCGCCAACGAGGACGTGCAGCGCGCCTATCTCGGCGAGGTCGCCAAATGAACGTGCTCGAAGCCAAGGGGCTGCACAGCTATTACGGCAAGAGCCACATCCTGCATGGCGTGTCGCTGGAGGTGCGCGAGGGCGAGATCGTCGCATTGCTTGGGCGCAACGGCGCCGGCAAGAGCACGACATTGAAGAGCCTGGTCGGGCTGGTGCGCCCGCGCGAGGGCGAGGTGCGGATTTTCGGCGAGGCGACCACCGGCCAGCCGCCGTTCCGCGTCGCCGCGCTCGGCGTCGGCTATGTGCCGGAGGGGCGGCGCGTGTTCGCCAATCTGACGGTGGACGAGAATTTGCGCGTGCCGGTCGGGCGGCCCGGATTATGGACGCTGGAGCGGGTCTATCAGGCGTTCCCGCGGCTCGCCCAGCGCAAGGGCAACAAGGGCGCGCAGCTCTCCGGCGGCGAGCAGGAGATGCTGTCGATCGCGCGCGCGCTGCTGTTGAACCCGAAGCTGCTGATGCTCGACGAGCCGAGCCAGGGCCTCGCGCCGCTGATCGTGGCCGACGTGTTCCGCATCATCGTCGAGGCGCGCAAGGAGGGCATGTCGATCCTGCTGGTGGAGCAGAACGTGCGCGCGGCGGTGGAGATCGCCGACCGAGCTTATGTGCTGGCCGACGGGACGATGGTGTATGAGGGCTCGGCGCGCGAATTCGGCGCCGACGAAGCGCGGGTGCGCGAGCTCGCCGGCGCGAGCGCCGAAGTGTGGGACATGGGCGATTGAGCCCGCGCCCCCGCTTGCCGCGTTGAAAAGGCGGGCGCGCGACTGACGATTGTCAAACGGGCGGCGGTTTTTGCGGCTAGAGTGTCCGGCGATTGCAACCGGAGTTTCGTGAAATGGAAGACCTCATCGTCATCACCTATCCCACGGAGGCGCGCGCCGAGGAGATGCGGCAGAAGATCCTGTCGCTGCAATCGGAATATCTGATCGAGCTTGGCGACGCCGTGGTCGCGGTCAAGCAGGAGGGCGGGCACATCAAGCTCAACCAGCTCATTCACCCCACCGCGACTGGCGCGATGATGGGCGGGCTGTGGGGCGCGATGATCGGCACGATCTTTCTCATGCCGCTGGCCGGCGCGGCGCTGGGGGCAGGGGCGGGGGCGCTGTCGGGCGCGCTGACCGACATCGGCGTCAACGACCATTTCGCCAAGCAGGTCGCCGCCAGTCTGCAACCCGGCAACGCCGCGCTGTTCCTGCTGGTGCGCAAGATGACCGCCGACAAGGTGCTCGACGCGCTGAAAGGCACGGGCGGGCTGGTGCTGAAAACCTCGCTCGACCGGCAGAAGGAGCAGGCCCTGCGCGACGCGCTCGCCGGAGTGGCGCCGGCGCCGTCGGCCTAGCGCGCCGGCTTCTTCGCCTTTCGCTTTGCCGCCGGGGCGGCCTCGCGCGCGCTGTCATGCGGACCGCACCAGCCCGGCAGGTAATCCGCATCCGCCGATTTGGCGAGCGCCAGCGCCTGCGCGACCACGCCGTCGTAGTCGCGCTGGATGTCCCTGACTTTGATGCGGGAGCGGAAGAAATCGGCCCAGACGAATTCGGAGAACGGCGTCGAATCCTTGGCGAAGCCGCCGGCGCGGCGCAGCGCGCCGGCCAGCGAGCGGTAGGGATCGTTCTCCAACCCCTGCACGGTCTTGGGCAGGTCGCGGTAATCGCAGCGGCGGCCCTTGGAATCATAGGGGTGGGACCAGCCGTGATAATCCATCAGCGTCCAGAAATGCGCGGCGTCGGCCTTGCGCAGATCGCCGATCACGGTGACGAACACGCTCTTCTGGCCGTCGTCCCATAAAGCGCGGGCGAGGTGGTGGTGATCGGTGATGTAGCGCTGGCCGCCCGGCCCCAGCACCACGGGAATCATATGCGAGGCGAGCGCCTCGGTTTTCTTGGCTTCGTCCTTCGCCGTCCAGTCGCCGCGCTTGCGCTCGACCTCGATCAGGCCGACCGTCATCTGCGTCGGCCGCAAGTCGGCGATGGCGGTGGAATGCAATACGGGATCGCGTCGCGAATAAGACATGGCAAGGGGAGTCCGGAAACGGTCGCAAAACTGTCGTAACTCGCAACCTTGTCACAACAAAGCGTTTTTGTGCAAAGCGATTTGACCCCCGCGGCAATTCATGTTTGATCCGCGCGCCCGCCCACCCCTTTGCAAACGAGACTTGCTGACATGACGCCGCGCCCCGAGCGTTACAATGTGCGCGAATCCGAGCCGAAATGGCAGAAGATCTGGGCCGACCGCGCCGTCTTCGCCACGGCGAACGCCGATTCGCGGCCGCGCTATTACGTGCTCGAAATGTTCCCCTACCCGTCGGGCCGCATCCATATGGGCCACGTGCGCAATTACGCCATGGGCGACGTGGTGGCGCGCTACAAGCGCGCCCGCGGCTTCAACGTGCTGCACCCGATGGGCTGGGACGCCTTCGGCATGCCGGCGGAAAACGCGGCGATGCAGAACAACACGCACCCCGCCAAATGGACTTACGCCAACATCGACGCGATGCGGGCGCAACTGAAGTCGATGGGCCTGTCGCTCGACTGGTCGCGCGAAGTCGCGACCTGCGACGTCAGCTATTACGGCCACCAGCAGAAGCTGTTCCTCGATTTTCTCAGGGCGGGCCTCGTCGCGCGCAAGAAATCGAAAGTCAACTGGGACCCGGTCGACCAGACCGTGCTGGCGAATGAACAGGTGATCGACGGGCGCGGCTGGCGCTCCGGCGCCGTGGTCGAGCAGCGCGAACTGACGCAATGGTTCTTCAAGATTTCGGATTACTCGGAGGAACTGCTCGCCGCGCTCGACACGCTCGACCGCTGGCCGGAAAAAGTGCGGCTGATGCAGCGCAACTGGATCGGCCGCTCCGAGGGGCTGATGGTGCGCTTCGCGCTCGTCGGCGGCGGCGAGCTGGAGATTTACACCACCCGCCCCGACACGCTGTTCGGCGCGAAATTCATGGCGATCGCGCCCGATCATCCGCTGGCGGCGCAGGTCGCGGCGAACGACCCGAAGCTGGCGGCCTTCATCGAGGAATGCCGGCGCATCGGCACCTCGGTCGCCGCGATCGAGACGGCGGAGAAGAAGGGCTACGACACCGGCTTGCGCGTCAAGCACCCGTTCGACGACAATTGGACGCTGCCGGTCTACGTCGCCAATTTCATCCTGATGGATTACGGCACGGGCGCGATCTTCGGCTGCCCGGCGCATGACCAGCGCGACCTCGATTTCGTCAATGTCTACGGCCTCGGCGTGACGCCGGTGGTGTGCCCGCCCGGCGTCGATCCGTTGAGCTTTGAGATCACCGACGTCGCCTATGACGGCGACGGGACGATGATCAATTCGCGCTTTCTCGACGGTATGACGCCCGAGGCGGCTTATGACGAGGTCGCCCGCCGGCTGGAGGAGCGCCAGATCGCCCGCCGGCAAGTCAATTACAAGCTGCGCGACTGGGGCGTGTCGCGCCAGCGTTATTGGGGTTGCCCGATCCCGATCATCCATTGCCAGGATTGCGGCGTCGTTCCCGCCGCCGATCTGCCGGTGAAACTGCCCGACGACGTGACCTTCGACCGGCCGGGCAACCCGCTCGACCATCACCCCTCCTGGAAGCACGTCGCCTGCCCGCAATGCGGCCGGCCGGCGCGGCGCGAAACCGACACGATGGACACGTTCGTCGATTCCTCGTGGTATTACGCGCGCTTCACCGACCCGTGGAACACGGCCGCGCCGACCGATCCGGCGGTCGCCAACGCCTGGCTGCCGGTCGACCAATATATCGGCGGCATCGAGCACGCGATCCTGCATCTGCTCTATTCCCGCTTCTTTGCGCGGGCGATGAGCAAAACCGGCCATCTCGCCGTGGCGGAGCCGTTCGCCGGCCTGTTCACGCAGGGCATGGTGGTGCACGAGACCTATCGCGACGCCGAGGGCAAATGGGTCTCGCCGGCGGAAGTGCGGATCGAGGGCGACGCGGCGGGCCGCAAGGCGGTCAAGCTCGACGGCGGCGCGCCGGTCGAGATCGGCGGAATCGAGAAAATGTCGAAGTCGAAGCGCAACACCATCGACCCCGACGAGATCATTTCGGGCTATGGCGCCGACACCGCGCGCTGGTTCATGCTGTCCGACAGCCCGCCCGACCGCGACGTGATCTGGACCGAAGCCGGCGTGCAGGGCGCCTACAAGCAGACGCAGCGGCTGTGGCGGCTCGCCTGCGAGATCGAGCGGGTGGTGGGAGCGACGCGGCCGGCCAAACCGGCCGAGTTCGGCAAGGCGGCGGCCGACATCCGCCGCGCCGCGCATGGGGCGCTGGCCAAGATCGAGGACGACATCGAGCGGCTGCGCTTCAACGTCGCCATCGCCACCATCTACGAATTCGCCAACACGCTGTCGCAGGCGGTCGGCGCGATCGAGACGGCCGAGATCGCCGAC